>DBFBJF010000406.1:0-5290 GCA_048203265.1 Candidatus Merdiplasma sp. | reverse complement strand
GTATAAGACGAATACACATATGTTTTTGAGGAGAGTATAACGAGATGAGAAAAGCTGTGTATCCAGGAAGTTTTGATCCAGTCACGCTGGGGCATTTGGATATTATTGAGCGCGCCGCCACGCTGGTGGACGAGCTGATTGTTGGGGTGCTGGTCAATTCGGCAAAAACACCGTTGTTTTCTGTGGAAGAACGTGTTAGTATGTTAGCGGAAGTTACAAAAGAGATCAGCAATGTGAGGGTTGAGGCTTTCTCAGGATTATCTGTTGATTTTGTAAAAAAGTGCGGTGCCAGGCATATTGTGAGGGGACTGCGGGCGATCACGGATTTTGAGTATGAGCTTCAGATGGCACAGACAAACCGGATTATGGCGTCAGATATTGACACGCTGTTTTTGACTACGAATCTGAAATATGCTTACTTGAGTTCCACAACAGTGAAGGAAGTCGCCTTCTATGGAGGCGACATCTCCCATTTCGTGCCGGAGACAGTGATTGCCCCTATTTTTCAGCGCATTGCTGAGAGGAAGCAAACGGGTAAAATCTAATTAATAAGGAGAAAAAGGTTATGAGCAGCAGAATCGAACAGATTATTGAAGAAATCGAAGAGTATGTGGACAGCTGTAAATTTCAGCCGCTGTCATCCACAAAAATCGTGGTAAATAAAGAGGAACTGGAAGAACTGTTGAGAGAGCTTCGCATGAAGACTCCCGATGAGATCAAACGGTATCAGAAGATTATCAGCAACAAGGATGCCATTCTGGAGGATGCCCAGGCCAAGGCGGACGCCATCATCGCGGATGCCCAGGCCAAGGCGGAGCGGATCGTCAGCGAGAGCGAAGTGATGCAGAAAGCCCTGGAGCAGTCCAACGAGCTGCTGGAGCAGACAAACGCCCAGGCCCAGGAGATCATCGACAACGCCACCACGGATTCCAACAATATCCGTATGAGCGCCATCTCCTACACCGATGAGATGCTGGATAACCTGGAGAAGATCATGAGTCACACCATCGATGCGGCCGGAACCAAGTACAATAATTTTATTAATTCGATTCAGTCCTGCTATGACATTGTCAGCAAAAACCGTCAGGAGCTTTCCCCCCAGGTAGCTCCCTCCAGTTATACCATGGCTACGGAGGAACCTCAGGAGGAAGAGACGGAGCAGACCTCAGAGGAATAAAAGAATACAGGTAAAAAGAAGGCAGAGGCATGCGGTGAGTGCTTTCGCCCGGAAATATTGTCTGATGGTGAGGCGGTCCATGGGAAAGACCGATAGAGTCTGCATCAGTGCGCAGATTCCGCCGAAGCTGCATAAAAGCATGAGGCACAGGTATTTTGCCGGGAAGGTCAGAGACAGTTGCGTCACGGTTTGAATACCTGCGGTGATTTCCAGTGATGCGCTCAGAATATTCCGCACCGTTGTCCCGAAAAAGGGAAGAAGCCGAAGGGCGCCTGCGGTCACGGAGAACATCACGATATAACCGCCCATTTTTGCAATCGTAACAATACCGTCAAAAAGACAGGCATCTATAAGTTCAAGCTTAAGCGGAACTTTGGATGCCTTCTTCTTTTCGGAAAAGGACCGGATGGCCGTCCGGTACCGGGGCATAAAAACCAACCCGGTGAGAAGAGGTGCGCCATAGAGGATGCACAGAGTGGGCCCGGTGAGGGCGGGAGCCTGGAGGTTTTCACGGACCAGAAAGGTAATGAGGAAGGCGGGGCTTAGATTGTTCACAAAGGAGACCAGATACCGGGCCTCTTCCTGGCAGATCAGCTCCTGCTTCCTCAGATCACCGGTCACTTTGGCCCCCATGGGGCAGCCGAAAAGAAAACCGGCCAGGATGGCATAGCTTCCATAGACAGAGGTTCCCCAGATCAGATGAAACAGGGGATGAATCAGTTTCAGAAGCCCATCGATACAGTTCAGCCGGATGATCAGGTTGGAAAGTATCAGAAAGGGAAACAGAACCGGGACCAGGTTCCGGTACCAGAGTACCAGCCCGTCCCTGGCGCAGGAGAGCGCTGTTTCCGGAAAGAAAAGCAGAAAGCCCAAAAGAAGGGCCAGCAGGCAGGAGATCATTGCACGTTTCATGGCAGAACCCAGGTGCGGGGAGGCACCGGCTTTTTCACTATTATATGTGGCCGGATGCGGCAAGATGTGTTATATTTAAAATCCAGGGTTACTATTCACAGCCGTTTCAGAATTGACAACAGATGTGTCGTGCTTGCACGTAAGCATCTGCTGTGAATAGCAACAATTCAGGGGGAATGATATGGAGATACAACTGTGGAGAGAGGTTCTCTCACCCTATGAGCTGGCGGTGCGGGAATTGACCGTCAAATTTGAACATTTGATGAAGGAATATAAGGAGCAGGGAATGTACTCCCCCATTGAGCAGGTGACCGGGCGGGTGAAGTCCATCTCCAGCATCCTGCAGAAAGCACAGAAGAAGCAGATTCCTCTGGACCGGATACAGGAGGAGATGTACGACATTGCCGGGGTGCGCATCATCTGCCAGTTTGTGGAGGACATCGAGATGGTGGTGGAGATGATCCGCAAGCGCTCCGATATGAAGGTGGTGGATGAGCGGGACTATATCAACCACGTCAAGGACAGCGGATATCGCAGCTACCATATGATTGTCTCCTATGAGGTGGAGACCATGGGTGGCACAAAAAACATCTGTGTGGAGATACAGGTCCGGACTTTGGGCATGAACTTCTGGGCCATTATTGAGCACTCCCTGCAGTACAAATATCAGAAAAATATGCCGGATCATATCCGCAAGAAGCTGCTGAAGGCGGCTCAGGCCATTGTGGTGTTGGACAGCCAGCTCTCCGCGGTTCGGGGAGAAATCATGGACGCCCAGAATTCCTTCCAGATTCAGACCAACATGATCGCGGATATTTTGAACAATATCCAGAATCTGTACCATGTGGCCAACAAGAGAGAAATTGCCAAGATCCAGGACGAATTTTACCGGATCTATGAAATGAATGATATGGAAAAGCTTCAGCGTTTCAGCGAGGAACTGGATATCATCGCGGAAGGATACCGGGCCCAGGATCTGGAATATGAAGAATAGCGTCAAAGGAGTTTGCCCATGAATTTACCTGCGGAATTTGAGACAAAAATTAAGACCGTTCTGGGGGAGGAGTTTCCCCAGTTTCTGGTCTGTTACGGTATGGAGCGGATGCAGGGAATCCGCGTCAACCGGACAAAAATATCCGCGGAGGATTTCCAGCGGATGGCGCCCTTTGACCTGCGTCCCATTCCTTGGGTGGACAATGGGTTTTTCTACCGGCAGGAGGATGAGGTGACCAGGCATCCCTACTACTACGCCGGCCTTTACTATGTCCAGGAGCCCAGCGCCATGGTGCCGGCCAGCCGGCTGCCGGTACGGCCGGGAGAGCGGGTGCTGGATCTGTGCGCCGCCCCCGGAGGAAAGGCCACGGAGCTGGGAGCCAGACTGGGAGGCAGAGGGCTGCTGGTAGCCAATGATGTGAGTTCCTCCCGGGCCGGCGCCCTGGTGAAAAATCTGGAGCTCGCCGGGATTCCCAATATTCTGGTGACGGCGGAGACGCCCCAGCGGCTGAAGGCCAGATTCGGGGCATATTTTGATAAAATTTTGGTGGACGCCCCCTGTTCCGGCGAGGGAATGTTTCGAAAAGATCCCTCCCTGATTAAGAGCTGGGAGAAACGGGGGCCGGAAACTTATGCGCCTTTGCAGGAGGAGATTCTCGCCCAGGCGGTGGAGATGCTGCGCCCGGGAGGGATGGTGCTCTATTCCACCTGTACCTTCTCCGTCTGTGAGAATGAGCAGGTGGTGGTAAAGATCCTAAAGCGCTATCCGGAGCTGGAGCAGGTAAGGCCCCAATGGTACGAG
This sequence comes from Candidatus Merdiplasma sp., assembly GCA_048203265.1. Lineage (GTDB taxonomy): Bacteria > Bacillota > Clostridia > Lachnospirales > Lachnospiraceae > Merdiplasma. The sequence continues at coordinate 1,406 of DBFBJF010000406.1, read as the reverse complement.
GGATTCGCTCCGGGATGCCGGAGAATGGCAGGGGTGGAACTTGACAGGGAAGAGTATCCTGGGTTTGATCCGGATCAATGTATCCGTATCTGGCCCCACCGCATGGAGGGGGAGGGCCATTTTACAGCACTGCTCCGGAAGAGAAATTCCGGGGAGCGGGGATGGCTGGAGAATCCTTCCCCGGATCCGGAAAATGAGACGGAAAAAGAGCGGGAGGACGGGCCGGAAGAGATGTCCCGGCAGAGCGGGACCGGATCTCTGACGGAAAAAGCCCTGCACAAGCTTCCGCCGGAGGCAGCCGACTTTTTGGAAAAAATCCAATTCCCCTTCCCCACGGAGGGAGAGGTGACTCAGATTAAGGAACATTTACTGCTGCTTCCACAGGGGGCGGAGGTCGGCGGGCTTCGCTGTCTTCGCACCGGCCTGCTTTTGGGAACGGCGAAGCGGGGACGATTTGAGCCTTCGCAGGCCTTGGCTCTGGCTATGTGCAAAGACTCCTGGGGCTGTGTTTTGGATCTGCCCGGGAAGGATTACCGGGTGATCCGCTATCTGAAAGGGGAGACCCTGGAGGTATCCCGGGAGGAGCTGGTCTGCCGTGGGATAGAGGAACGCAAGCCAGGCTGGACGCTGGTCTGCTGCGACGGATTTCCCCTGGGATGGGGGAAGTGGGCTGACGGCAGTCTGCGAAATAAATATCACCCCGGATGGAGGATGGTGTCATGACACAGATCAGACTGGATCGTTTTTTGGCTAATGCCGGACTGGGAACCAGATCCCAGGTGAGGGAGCTGCTGAAAAAAGGGCAGATTCAGGTGAACGGCCGGACAGAAAAGAGACCGGAGACGAAAGTAGACGATCAGACGGATGAGATTCTCTGCGGCGGCCATGGCGTGAAGCTCTCGGGACCGGCCTACTATATGCTCAATAAGCCGGCCGGGTATCTGTCGGCCAGATCGGACGCGCGATGGCCGGTGGTGCTGGATCTTCTGGATGCGCCGGGAAAAGAGAGACTGTCACCGGTGGGGCGCCTGGACGCGGATACGGAGGGACTGCTGCTTTTGACCGATGACGGGGAGCTGCTTCATCGGCTGCTCTCCCCCAGAAACCATGTGGACAAAACCTACTATGCCAGGGTGTCGGGAGCTGTCGGAGAGGAGGACTGCCGAAGATTTGAGGAAGGGCTGGACATCGGGGAGAAGCGTCTTACCATGCCGGCCAGACTGCAGGTACTGTCCGTGTCAGGAGAAGGGGAGGAAACGGTCTCAGAGATCCTGGTTACCCTTCATGAGGGAAAATTTCATCAGGTAAAGCGTATGTTTGCCGCAGTGGGAAAGCAGGTGCGGTATCTGAAGCGGATCTCCATGGGCGGACTGGAACTGGATTCCAAACTGGAGCCGGGTCACTAC
>DBFBJF010000405.1:0-2859 GCA_048203265.1 Candidatus Merdiplasma sp. | reverse complement strand
GGCTTATGATGTGTGGAAGGAAAAGAATATGTACGGAAAAAAGACCATGGGTGTGGTGCGCACCACCTATTTGATTGATGAGGAGGGAACGATCCGGAAAGCCTTTGGGAAGGTGAAGGCTGCGGAGAATCCGGCCCAGATGCTGCAGGAATTAGACGGGGAGTGACGGAAAGATATGAGAGCAGTTGTTTATCATGGAAATGGGAAGATTTCCCTGGAGGAGCGGGAGCGTCCCCGATTGCAAAAGCCCACGGACGCCATTGTGGAAGTGACACTGACTACCATCTGTTCCAGCGATATACATATCAAACATGGCGCAGTCCCCAGAGCCGTGCCGGGCACCATTCTGGGTCATGAGTTTGTGGGCCGTGTGGTGGAGACCGGCAGCGAGGTAAAGAACATAAAGGTGGGAGACCGGGTGGCGGTGAATGTGGAGACATTCTGCGGAGACTGCTTTTTCTGTAAGAGAGGATTTGTGAATAACTGCACCGATGAGCAGGGAGGATGGGCCCTGGGCTGCAGAATTGACGGAGGACAGGCGGAGTTCGTCCGGATTCCCTATGCGGACAACGGGCTTACCCGGATTCCGGATCACGTGACAGATGAGCAGGCACTGTTTACCGGAGATATTCTCTCCACGGGATACTGGGCAGCCGGGATTGGAGAGATTCATCCGGCGGATACAGTGGCCGTAATCGGAGCGGGGCCAACGGGGCTTTGTACCATGGCGTGTGCAAAGCTGTACAGCCCGGTGAAGGTAATTGCCATTGACACGGACGAATCAAGGCTGAATCTGGCCAAAGAAAAGGGGCTGGCGGATCTGACCCTGGTGCCGGGAGTGGATTCCATACAGGAGCGCATTGCCAAAGAGACGGAGGGCCGGGGAGCGGATGTGGTTTTTGAGGTGGCAGGAGGAGTGGATACCTTCCAGTTGGCCTGGCAGATTGCCCGTCCCAACGCAAACGTTGTGGTGGTGGCTATGTACGAGGAGAACCAGTTTCTTCCTCTGCCTGTCATGTATGGCAAAAACCTGACCTTCAAAACGGGAGGGGTGGACGGATGCCGGTGCGGAGAAATCATGGAGTTGATCGGGGCAGGAAAGCTGGATGTGAGTTTTCTGATCACCCACCGCTGTGACCTGGATCATATTATGGATGCCTATGAGGTGTTTGAGCATAAAAAAGATCATGTAATCAAATATGCCGTCAAAACAGATCATGGAGGAGACAGATGAGGGCAGATTCATTTTGCATATCCTGCCTGGTACAGAAGCAGGAACTGCGAATCAGGGAATTTGAGGATGAGGAGAAAAAGACATCATTTATGCGGGAGGTTTTAGAGCTGATTCATGACAATCCGGATCTGTCCGCGCCTTCCATGATTTGTGTGATTGCCCCGGTATATGAGCGTTACTGGGGACCACCCAAAAGTATGGAGCAGGAGAAGCGGGAGTTCAATGAGTTCCTTCTGGACATGGAGGAGGAACTGGAGCGGGCCATCCGGCAGGAGCGAGATCCGTTGATGGCGGCGCTGAATTATGCCCGCACAGGAAACTATATCGATCTGACCACTGTCAAGGACGTATCAAAGGAGGGACTGCTGAAGCTGTTTGAACAGCAGGAGCAAAATCCGCTGGATGAGCGGGAGTATCATCATTTTCTAACGGATTTATCTTCCGCCAAAAGGCTGGTATACCTGACGGACAATTGCGGAGAGATTGTTCTGGATAAGATTGCAATCCGGATCTTAAAGGAGAGGTATCCGGATCTTGACATCCTTGTTCTCGTCCGGGGCGTCCCGGTGGTCAATGATGCGGATCTGACTGCCGCAAGGGAAGCCGGCCTTGACCGACTTGTACCTGTGATGGGAAACGGCAGCAAAATCGCAGGGACAGATTTGGAGGATGTCAGCGCCCAGGCCAGGGAGGCTATGGAGCAGGCAGATGTGATCATCTCCAAAGGCCAGGGTAACTTTGAGACCCTTCACGGGTGCGGCCTGAATATTTATTATCTGTTCCTGTGCAAATGCGGTTGGTTTATCCGAAGATTTGGATCAAAGATGCTGGAGGGCATGTTTTTAAATGAGAGGAGAATATAGATGCGGGGTATGCGCAGAGCAAACCGGGAGATAAAGAGCGGCCAGGTAATGAGGGAAATTCTGGAGGAGTGCCAGGTGGTGAGAATAGGAACCTTGGACGATGAGGGGATGTTCATTGTTCCGGTAAACTTTGGGTATGATTTTTCTGACACCGAGTCGAAGTGGAACTTAAAACTGTACCTTCACGGAGCGGGGGAGGGCAGAAAAGCGGAGGCCTTTGCCGCGTCACCAAATGTTGCCTTTGAGATGGACTGCAGACACCAGGTAATTATAAATCAGGAAGCATGCGGCTGTTCCTTTGCGTACCGCAGTATTATGGGCAGCGGAAGGATCCGAAAGCTGACCTCCAGGGAAGAGAAAACCTATGCGCTGGAAAAAATTATGGAGCATATGGCGCCGGGGGTGGAAGCGAAATTTCATGACGGGACGCTGGAGCACACGGCAGTTTACTGTATCGAGGCGGAATGCCTGACGGGAAAGGAGCGGCCCGAAAGGTAACGTGAGGAGGAGATGGCAATGAAACGAAAAATCCGGCCGGCCAATGAGGAACTGGGAAATATTCTCTATTCTGTTTTGTTCGTGATTCTCTGGTATTCCGGCATCACCAGGGCCCTCATATCCGGGGGATACCAGTCCACTCTTTTGCTTTTTCTGGTGGCAGGATTGATTCCACTCTATACGGTCTTCATGCAGGTGCGCCGTGCCATGTTTTACCGCAGACAGAGGGCACAGGCCATTGCCTTGGGCAACTATTCCATGGGA
>DBFBJF010000404.1:0-6123 GCA_048203265.1 Candidatus Merdiplasma sp. | reverse complement strand
TACCCCAGCCAGGAGCAAGGGGAGGAACCCAGCGCCGGTACGGTGGCCATGACCCGGGCGCTGCGGGACATTTTCGCCGCTTACTGCGCGGAGAATCCCAAGGTGGGCAAGGAGCTGTCCAGGCAGATCCTGGAGATCAATGACCTGGAGAAGCTGGTGGATCAGATTTCCATCAACCTTCCGCTGTATTACGAGGACAAACAACGCATCCTGGAAGCAGTGGATCTGGGAGACCGCTATGACACCCTGTGCGGCATCATTGGAAATGAGCTGGAGATCATGCGGATTAAAAATGATATTCAGAAGCGGGTGAAGGAGCGGATTGACAAAAATCAGAAGGAATACATTCTTCGGGAGCAGATGAAGGTGATTCAGGAGGAGCTGGGGGACAACACGCCCCTGACCGATGCGGATCACTACAGAGAGCAGCTGAAGGAACTGACCGCCTCCCAGGAGATCAAGGAGAAGATCGGCAAGGAGATCGACCGTTTCCGGGGAATGATAAACAATTCGGCGGAGAGTTCCATCCTGCGGGGATACATTGAGACACTGCTGGATCTTCCCTGGGATAAGATGTCCCAGGACAATACCGATCTGAAAAACGCCAGAAAGGTACTGGACCAGGATCATTATGGACTGGAGAAAGTGAAAGAGCGGGTGCTGGAATTCCTGGCGGTGCGGACTCTGACTGACAAGGGCGACAGTCCCATTTTGTGTCTGGTAGGCCCGCCCGGAACGGGAAAAACCTCCATCGCCCGGTCGGTGGCCAGGGCGCTGAATAAACAGTACGTGCGTATTTGTCTGGGCGGCGTGCGGGACGAGGCGGAGATCCGGGGACACAGGAGAACCTACATCGGAGCCATGCCGGGAAGGATTGTGAACGGTCTGCGCCAGGCGGGGGTGAAGAATCCTCTGATGCTGTTGGATGAGATTGACAAGGTCAGCAGCGACTATAAGGGAGATACCTCCTCCGCCCTGCTGGAGGTGCTGGATTCGGAGCAGAATTACAAATTCCGGGACCATTATGTGGAGCTTCCTGTGGACCTGTCCCAGGTGCTGTTTATCGCCACTGCCAATGACCTGCACACCATTCCGCGGCCGCTTTTGGACCGGATGGAGGTCATTGAGGTGAGCAGCTACACGGAGAACGAAAAGCTGCACATTGCCAGGGAACATCTGCTGAAGAAGCAGCGGGAGCACCATGGACTGAAGGATGATCAGCTCACGGTCACCAGAGGCGCCATGGAGAAAATTATCTCCGGGTATACCAGAGAAGCGGGCGTGCGCCAGCTGGAGAGAAAACTGGGAGAGATTTGCCGGAAAACCGCCAGGGAGATCCTGGAGGATCACAGGACGGCGGTCAAAGTAAAGGCAGGCAATCTGGAGGAATATCTGGGCAGAGAAAAATATACGGTCCGCCGTCTGAATGACCGGGACGAAGTGGGGATTGTCCGGGGGCTGGCCTGGACCAGCGTGGGCGGCGATACCCTGCAGATCGAAGTGAATTTGATGCCCGGCAAGGGGGAATTCCTCCTGACCGGACAGCTTGGGGATGTGATGAAGGAGTCCGCCCAGGCGGGCATCAGCTACATCCGCTCAGTCAGCAGCCAGTACGGCATCGAGGAAAACTTTTTCCAGAAACACGACATTCATATCCACATTCCGGAGGGGGCAGTGCCCAAGGACGGTCCATCTGCCGGGATCACCATGGCCACTGCCATGCTTTCCGCCATTACGGAGACGCCGGTGAGAGCGGATGTAGCCATGACCGGGGAGATTACTCTACGGGGCAGGGTATTACCTGTCGGCGGCCTGAAGGAAAAGCTGCTGGCGGCGAAGACCGCAGGTATGTCTACGGTGATTGTCCCGGCCGCCAACCGCGCCGATGTGGAGGAGCTGTCGGAGGAGATCACCGGAGGAATGAAACTGGTATACGCCAGAACCATGGAAGACGTGTTGAAGACGGCTCTGCAGAAGAAGCCGCAGTGAGGTAGACGAATGATCATTAAACAGGCGGAATTGGAGACGGTGTGCGGCATCACCAGCAAGCTGCCGGAGAACACCCAGATGGAGGTGGCTTTTGCGGGAAAATCCAACGTGGGAAAATCCTCCCTGATCAATGGGCTGCTGAACCGGAAAAGCCTGGCCCGAACCAGCTCCCAGCCGGGGAAGACTCAGACCATCAATTTTTATCACATCAATGATGCCCTCTACCTGGTGGACCTGCCGGGATACGGCTATGCCAAGGTGTCGGTGGAGGCCAAGCGGCAGTGGGGGAAACTGATTGAGCGGTATTTGCACGGTTCCAGACAGCTGCGGGCCGTCTTCCTTCTGGTGGACATCCGGCATGCTCCGGGAGAGAACGATCAGATGATGTACGACTGGATCTGCCACAATGGATTTGATCCCATTATCATTGCCACCAAGCTGGACAAAATCAAACGCAGCCAGGTGCAGAAGCAGTTGAAGCTGATCCGCGAGGGGCTGGGTGTGAAGCCGGGGACTGTGATGATTCCCTTTTCTGCTCAGACAAAGCAGGGGCGGGAGGAAATCTGGCAGGTCATTGAGTCGCTGGGACGGGAATAGTTACGCGGTGAGAAAAAAACTCGATATAAATTGACTTTCCAGAGAATGATAGATTGACAGGTCATGACAGGAATGGTATAGTAAATGGGTAGTGCGTTAACTTTTTAACAAGAAAGGAGTTACACATGAAAGGATATGCAATGTTAAAGATTGGCCAGTCCGGATGGATTGAGAAGGACCGCCCCGCCTGCGGCCCTATGGACGCCATCTGCAAACCTCTGGCTGTGGCCATTTGTACATCAGATATTCATACTTTATGGGAGGGCGCCATCGGCGAGCGCCACAATATGATCCTGGGACATGAATGCTGCGCGGAAGTGGTGGAAGTCGGAGAGCTGGTAAAGGACTTTAAGCCCGGCGACCGGGTGTTGGTTCCGGCGATCACCCCTGACTGGAATTCTCTGGAAGCTCAGGCGGGCTACTCCATGCACTCCGGCGGTATGCTGGCAGGATGGAAATTTTCCAATTTCAAGGACGGCGTGTTCTCTGAATTCTTCCACGTGAACGATGCGGATGGAAATCTGGCTCTTCTGCCTTCCAATATCAATACTGTGGATGCCTGCATGCTCTCCGACATGGTTCCCACCGGATTCCACGGTGTGGAGCTGGCGGATGTGCAGTTTGGCGATACTGTGCTGGTCATCGGAATCGGACCGGTAGGCCTGATGTCCGTGGCAGGTGCTAATATGCGGGGAGCTTCCCGCATCATTGCCGTGGGAACCAGACCTCTGTGTGTGGAGGCGGCCAAGGGATACGGCGCCAGCGACTTTGTCAGCTACAAGAATGGTCCCATCGACCAGCAGGTGCTGGATATGACGGACGGCAAGGGCGTGGATAAGATCATCATCGCCGGCGGCGGTGTGGACACCTTCGGTGAGGCGGTGAAGTGCCTGAAGCCCGGCGGAAAGATCGGAAATGTGAACTATCTGGGTTCCGGCGACTTCGTTTCCATTCCCAGAGTGGAATGGGGCGTTGGCATGGGCCACAAGCAGATCAACGGCGGCCTGATGCCCGGCGGACGGCTTCGGATGGAGAAGCTGGGAGCTCTGGTTTCTGCCGGAAAGCTGAACCTGGCGCCCTTAAGCACCCATGTGTTTGAGGGATGGGAGCATCTGGAGGAGGCCCTGTTTCTCATGAGAGACAAGCCCGCTGATCTGATCAAGCCGGTGGTAAAGATTCAGGACTGAGAGATGTAACAGAGCATGAAAATTCTGATTGTATCCGGATTCTTAGGGGCAGGGAAGACCACTTTTATCCAGGCTTTGTCCAGACGGACGGGCCGGGAGTTTGCCGTGCTGGAAAATGAGTACGCCGCGGCGGGAATTGACGGGGAACGGCTGGAGGCAGGCGGAACTGACAACCAGGTGAATGTGTGGGAGATGACAGAAGGATGCATCTGCTGCTCCGCCAAGGGGGACTTCGCTGCCTCCGTGCTGACCATCGCCAATGCGGTGGACCCGGAATACCTGGTGGTGGAGCCCACAGGAGTGGGAAAACTCAGTCAGATTATGGAAAACCTGCGCCAGATTGAGTACGAGCGCATCACACTTCTGGAGCCGGTGACGGTGGTGGATATTCACAGCGTGAACCGGTATCTGGGAGAGTACCCGGAGCTGTACCGGGATCAGATTGCCGGGGCGGGCACGGTGATCGTGTCAAAGACAGAACAGTGCCTGCCGGAGGAAAAGCAGCAGGCGGAGAGAACCCTGAGACAGATCAATCCCAGGGCCCGCCTGGTGCTGGACCACTATTCCGGCATGAGCCGGGAGGAATGGGAGGAATTGCTGGCACTCAGAAAGAGAACTTCCGGGAGTCCCGCTGGTGGAAGTCTCGAAGAAGAGGGAAGGGTGCCGGGGGAGGTCTCCACAGTGCCGGAAGCGCTGCCGGAGAGCCTGTCACTGACGGATGTCTCTGTTGCGTCACCGGAAATGCTGCTGCTTTTGATGGAGGAGGCCATCCGGGGCCGGTTTGGAAATCTGCTTCGGGCCAAGGGACAGCTGATGGCTGGATCTGTCCCGCTGCAGTTTGATCTGGCGGATGGCCGGTACAGCGTCACCGGAACGGAGACTGTGGACAGAGGGAAGGCCGCATTTATCGGAACGGGGCTGGACCGCCAGGGGATTCGAAACAGGCTGCGGCTGGAGCGGGTGAGAATCGGAAGACCCGGCAGCCGGCGACCGGCTGCTTCAGTGGATGGGCAGACCGAGAGAACGACCGGGACAAGAAAAAACAGAATACCGAATTGGGGAGGGAGGCAGTAGCCTCCCTTTTTAAGTTGAAGGAGTTGTAGCTAATAAAAGATAATGAAACATTATAACCTTTATTGCATCCATGGTTTAATTGAGTATAATGAAAAATAAGGAGATGATTTTTGGCATTATTAATTTGAGAAGGGGGGAATGAGTACGAAAGATATAGGAAAAAAGCTAATAGGAATTTTCTTATTTGCAATTATTATGATGCTGATACCGTATAGCAGCGAGAATTTTGCCTTAAAGCCGGTTACAGTCACTGCCGAGGCAGCTTCAAAAACAGTGTCTCTTAATAAGAAGTCTGCAACGCTGGCAATATCTGGGAAAACTACGGTGCAACTTAAAAATGTCAGTCCTAAGAAGAAGCTTACTTGGATCAGTAGTGATAAAAGGGTTGCTGCTGTAAAAAAGGGGGCTGGCGGGAAAGCGACTATAATTGGTAAGCGCATTGGATCTGCTGCGATTACGGCAAAGTATGGATCCAAAACATATTCCGTGAAAGTCGTTGTTAAGGGGCCAGCGTTAAATAAGAAAACTTTAAGAATAACAGCAAAGAAGACCGGAACAATAACGCTGAATTATACTATAAGTGGTAAAAAAGTTACTTGGAAGTCTTCAAATACAAGTGTAGCGACTGTGAAATCTTCCGGGAGCAAGGTAACTGTCACCGGAAAGAAAGCCGGGACATCTACAATCATGGCAACTCATAACGGGAAGAAGTACACTTGTAAAGTCACCGTAAAAGCAGCGCCTAAAAAGTTAAAGATTGCTGTAGCCAAGGATACAACAGGGAACACTGGAAGTATAGTAAGTATGCTTAACAGGTGTGACAATGTGGAGTACAAGATAATAAGTTCTAGCAGTTGTAATGTAAATAACTATGATGGGTTAATACTTCCTGGAGGTGTAGATATTAATCCATCGTTATATGGTCAGAAAAATACAGCTAGTGTTGGTATAAACAATCAATTAGATAAGTTGCAGTATAATTTATTAAATAAGTTTGTAAAGGCGAGAAAACCAGTACTAGGAATTTGCAGAGGATTACAGTTGATCAATGTGTACTTTGGAGGCACACTAAAGCAAAATATTAAGAAACATAGAGGGGTTACTCATGCAACTACAACGGTATCGGGCTCATGGATCAATCAAATTTTTGGAAAAAATGTCAGAGTAAATAGCTGGCACCATCAAGCTATAAATAAATTGGGTAAGAATTTAAAGATAACGCAGGTTGCCACAAAGGATAATGTGGTTGAGGCCATAGAACATGAGACACCCCCCG
>DBFBJF010000403.1:0-2945 GCA_048203265.1 Candidatus Merdiplasma sp. | reverse complement strand
CCACTGAGACGCAGCCTCCCTCCGGAGTAAATTTGAACGCATTGGACAGCAGGTTATTCAGCACCTGGGTAATGCGAAAGGAATCGCCCAGTACCTGCGTATGTTCTGTCTTAATCCGCACGTTCAGCTCTTTATGCTCCTGGGACGCCTGTATCCGGAACATATCCAGGCACTGATCCACGCAGCGTTTCAGGTCAAACTGCTCGTGATTGAGCACCACCTTTCCCTGTTCCATGCGGGACATATCCAGAATGTCATTAATCAGGTTCAAAAGCTGCCTGCTGGAGCTCTCAATTTTCCCCAGATAGTTCTGCACTTCATCCAGGTCTTGAAACTTTACTTTTCCAAGCTGGGTCAGCCCAATGATGGCATTGAGGGGAGTCCGCATATCGTGGCTCATATTCCGGAAAAAGCTCTGCTTGGCGTCCTCGTTTTTCTTTGCCACTTCCAGGGCATCCTCCAAGAGCTGGCGCTCCCTCATCTGCCCCTGCTTTTCCTGATCCACCTCCCGGTAACACAGCACCACTTCCTCCGGGGCCAGGGACTCATCGAACAGCACCCGGACGCTGACCCACCGGTATTCCTCCCCAAACCTGCGCCGAAAATCGCCGCCAAAATCTCTCACTCTCCTGGAAACCAGGGCTTTGATATTTTCTCTGGAAAAGCTGCGCATATAGTCATCGTAGGCGTCCGGATCGATCACCTCACTCATGGCCTGCAGCAAATCCGCATACCGCCCCTTCTGTGGCATCCGCGCCCGCATATAATCCGAGCCCTTAATCATCTCATAAGTATCGTCCCCGAAATTAATCCGATAGAGAGCGTAGTAGGAATTTCCCAGCACTCGCACCGTCTCATCCGTGCGGGCAATGCGGGCCTTGGATTTCATCTCCCGCAAAGTCATGGCTACAATGCCGATCAGACACACGCCGAAAATCAAAGCCAGCACCAGGGTGAAGCCTCCCAGGTCAGCGAGAATGACGGAGTAAGGCACCGTGATAATCGTATACCATCCGTTCTCCATCACTGCGTAGTAGGCCGCCCGCCGCTGCCCGTTCAGATCAATCATATAGTCGCTGTACCCATCCAGGCTTCCCGCATTGATCTGTCCGATTAGTGACAGCACATACTCCTGTATCTCCTCCTGGGTTCCCACCAGATCCGTCTGCTGGTACAGCAGAGTTCCTCCGCTGTCACACAGGAAAAAAGACAGACCCGCATTCAGATCAGGGGGATTGGTCTGGAATCGGAAATTCTCCGGAAAAATATCAAAAGCCAGCAGATTGTCCGTCTTTCTGCACTTCTGGGCTACCGTCACCACCGGTTCCCCGCTCACCGCGTCCAGGTACACATCCGTGAACACCGCTGCCCCGTCTGCCTCCATGGCGCGCTGATACCAGTCACTGCCGGTAAAATCATAGCCCGGCACCGCCACCTGGCCGGCAGCGTCGATGGCTTCCCCGTCCAGGATCAGATAGGGAGTCACCACGTCCTCCCCCAAAATGATCTGAAGCCGGTTAAAGTAGCGCTCCATCCAGGAAGTCAGTTCCTCTGTGGTGTAACCCTGGTCAATCAGGTCATCCACCGTGGTGACGCCAAAGGAGAGCAGATTTTCATATACCTCCAGATTTCCCCGCTCCTCCGCCGCATAGCTGCGGGCCAGGGCACTTCCTGTCTCCTGGGCGTTTCGCAGCAGAGAGGTGCGGATGGTCTGCCGGCCCGCGATGATCAGAATCAGCAGAACTACAAACACTGCAATGCTCAGGCGCATATTCCACAGCACCCTTCTGATTTTCCCCTTCCTCTTCATCCTGTTCTCCCTCACTCGTCTTCCACGGATCTCTGATACATAGCCGCCAGCTCCTCCTCCACAGAGAAAAAGCACTCCAACAGCCGGGGATTGAAAGCTCCGCACTCCCCACCCCGGATCATTTCCACCACCTTGTCTCTGGAAAACGCGTCTTTGTACACCCGCTTACAGCTCAGGGCATCGTAGACATCCGCCAGGGACACCACCTGGGCCCAGGGAGAAATCTCCTCTCCCCTCAGACCATCCGGGTATCCGCTCCCATCCCAGCGTTCATGATGGTGCAGAGCAATGTCATAGGCATAGGCGTAGGCTCCGTTTTCCCGCAGCTGAGTAATTTTTTCCAACAGGCGGGCTCCCTGGGTGGTATGGGTCTTCATGACCTCATACTCCTCCCGGGTCAGTTTGCCCGGCTTATTCAGAATGGCATCCGGAATAGCGATTTTACCCACATCGTGCATGAAGGATGCCAGCGCGATATTGTCAATCTCATCCTGGCTCATCCCCTTCCCCATATCGGTATGGGTCAGCAGCAGCTTCGTTATATCGTGGATTCTCCGTACATGGGCGCCGGACTCATTGCTTCGAAATTCAATGGCGGTGGACAGGGCCTCGATCATTCCCTGGTTCAGCTGAATGATCTGCCGTGCCTTCTCCAGCAGCTCCGATTCCTGCTGCTCCACCTTGCTGCCAAGCCGCTTTCTGGCCGCGAACAGCTCAATCACGGAGTTGATCCGGCGCAGCACCACATAGGGCACCACCGGCTTGCTGATCACATCCATAACGCCCAGGCGGTAAGCTTCCTTCATCACACCATCGCTGGCTTCCGCTGTGATGAGAAACACCGGAATTTTTTCCAGCAGCCCGCGGGCTTTCAGCTGGCGCAGCACCTCCAGTCCATCCATCCGAGGCATCATCACATCCAGGAGAACGGCGCAGTATTTTCCGGGAGCGCTCAGAATCATCTCCAGTCCTGTATCGCCGTCCTCCGCCTCCTCCACGGGGAAAAAGGCGGAAAACAAATTATCCAGGACCGCCCGGTTTATCTCATCGTCATCCACAATCAGCAGAGTGTCAAAGCTGCCGGAAAGATCTGTATTCGTCCGCATTTGCCTCATCTCCCCTCTCAAATTTAATG
>DBFBJF010000402.1:0-9700 GCA_048203265.1 Candidatus Merdiplasma sp. | reverse complement strand
CTTTATTAAAGCACGCAAAAAACGGAAGGAATCAACAAAACTAAGAGGATTTCCTTCCGCTTTTTACTTAGATGGAACGAGGGTGGCGCTCCAGTATCTACTATTTTTTGATCAGCAGAGATTCTCCCGTCATCTCCTTGGGCTTCTCCATTCCCATCATCTCAATCAGGGTCGGCACGATATCTGCCAGGCGGCCGCCCTCTCTCAGGGTATAATTGCTGTCATAGTTCACCAGAATGAAGGGAACCGGGTTGGTGGTATGAGCGGTAAAGGGCTCGCCTGTCTCATAGTCCACCAGCTGCTCGGCATTGCCGTGATCCGCACAGATAAACATCTGTCCGTCCACCTCTTTGATGGCATCCACCACTCTGCCCACGCAGGAATCCACTGCCTCGATGGCTTTAATGGCGGCGGCCTCCACTCCGGTGTGGCCCACCATGTCGGGGTTGGCGAAGTTGGTGATGATCACATCATACTTTCCGGACTTGATAGCCTCCACAAATCGATCGCACACCTCGTAAGCGCTCATCTCCGGTTTCAGGTCGTAGGTGGCCACCTTGGGGGACTTCACCAGGATCCGATCCTCCCCTTCGTTGGGCGCTTCCACGCCGCCATTGAAGAAGAAGGTCACATGGGCGTACTTCTCTGTCTCCGCAATTCTGGCCTGAGTCATATGGTGAGCGGCCAGAAACTCACCGAAGGTATTGGTGATGGACACCTTCTCAAAAGCGATCTCCTTGTTGGGGATCGTCACATCATACTCCGTAAAGCACACATAGACCACTTTCTTGCGCGGTCCTCTGTCAAAACCGTCAAACTCATCACAGCAGAAAGTTCTGGTGATCTCTCTGGCGCGGTCCGGGCGGAAGTTAAAGAAAATAATGGAATCGCCATCCTGAATGGTAGCCACAGGTGCGCCATTCTTCATCACCACAGTGGGCAGCACAAACTCATCCGTCTCTCCCTTCTCGTAGGACTGGGCCACTGCCTCCACACCGGATGCAGCCGTCACGCCCTCGCCCTTTGTCAGAGCCACGTAAGCCTTCTGAATGCGATCCCAGCGGTTGTCCCGGTCCATGGCGTAGTAACGGCCGGAAACCGTGGCGATCTCGCCCACACCGATCTCCTCCATCTTATCCTGAAGAGCCTGCACAAACTCTTTTCCTGATTCGGGCGGAGTATCTCTTCCATCCAGGAAGCAGTGCACATACACTTTCTTCAGTCCATGGCGTTTTGCCATCTCCAGAAGGGCATACAGATGGGTGTTGTGGCTGTGCACACCGCCATCAGAAAGCAGTCCATACATATGGAGGGCTGTTCCGTTTTCCTTGGCGTTCTCCATGGCGTGAAGCAGCGCTTTGTTCTCAAAGAAATCTCCATCCTCAATCTCCTTGGTAATTCTGGTCAGCTCCTGGTATACAATACGGCCGGCGCCCATGTTCAGGTGCCCCACCTCAGAATTTCCCATCTGTCCGTCCGGCAGTCCCACTGCCAGACCGCTGGCGTATCCCTTCACAAAGGGGCACTCCGCCATCAGCTTATCCATCACTGGGGTTTTTGCCTCAGCGATAGCGTTGTGGTCTTTTCTCTCATTCAGGCCGTAGCCATCCAAAATCATTAAAACCGTTGGTCTCTTGCTCATGATTCTCTTCTCCTCTTCTTTTTCTATCTATTTCTCTCAATTATGTTGAGGTCGAACGATACCGAATGGATTGCCGTATTTACCGCAATCCGCCTTTGATCCTGCAATAGCAGTGCTTTCTTTCTGTCTGCGTTTCGTTAGCCGTACACACGGATCAGACTGGGAATGGCCTTCACCACAGACATATCCTGGAAGGTCAGCAGGGCGTCCTTCAGATGGCGCTCCTTCACATGGTTGGTAATCACCACAATCTCCGCATTATCTCCAGACCGTTCCTTCTGAACCACCTGCTCAATGCTTACCGAATTGTTTCCCAACACGCTGGCCACTGTAGCCAGGACCCCGGGCTTATCCTCCACCTCCATGCGCAGGAAGTAGCGGCTGATAATATCCTCTATCTTCTTTACAGGAAGTTGTTTGTAGCAGCCGCAATGGGTTGCCCCAGTGGAATCATTGATGATATTTTGGGCTGTCTCAAACACATCTCCCATAACGGCGCTGGCCGTGGGCATTTCTCCCGCTCCCTGTCCATAAAACATCACATCATCCACCGCGTCCCCGTGAACAAATACCGCATTGTAAGATCCTGACACAGTCGCCAGGGGATGGCTCTTGGGCAGAAGCATGGGATGCACCCTGGCCTCCACACCCTCCGCGGTGTTCTTCGCCACACCCAGCAGTTTAATCACCCATCCCATCTCGCTGGCGTAGGAAATATCCTTCTGGGTGATCTTTGTAATCCCTTCTGTATACACATCCTGGAAGGTCACTCTGGAGTGAAAGGCGATGGACGCCATGATCGCTACCTTCCGGCCTGCATCGTACCCCTCCACATCCGCCGTGGGATCCGCCTCTGCATAGCCAAGTTCTGTGGCAATGGCCAAAGCATCCGTAAAGTCCATGTGCTCCTGGGACATCTTACTTAAAATAAAGTTTGTGGTTCCATTGACAATTCCCATCACTTCGCTGATGTAATTGGCGGAAAGGCTGTGTTTTAAGGGACCGATGATGGGAATACCTCCGGCCACAGACGCCTCAAACTGCAGATCCACGTGGTGGGCGGTGGCCGTATCCAGAAGCGCGCCTCCCCGGTCCGCCATCAGATCCTTGTTGGCAGTAATCACATTTTTTCCTGCCTCCAGAGCCTGCTTGATATAGGTACCTGCGGGCTCCAGGCCTCCCATCAGCTCGATGACAATGTCAATCGACTCATCCTCTATGATCTCTTTCCAGTCCGTAGTCAGCACAGAGGTGTCATCCACTTTTCTGGAAGCTTTCTCCAGATTCCTCACCAGAATCTTTTTGATGTTTAAAACGGTATTCAGCTTCTTTTCCATCTCCGGTTTCTGAAGCCTCATCACCTTGTACACACCGCCGCCCACGGTGCCCAGGCCCAAAAGAGCCACCTGTATTACGTCTTTTTTCATCCTTCTGTATGAGCTCCTTTTTCTATGTTCCGTCTATCCTGTTCCGTCCATTCCCGGCACTGCGCCGGTTAAGACCGGGAAAACCCGTCTGACAAGTATTATATACGCTTTCCCGCCGTTCGTCTACGAGAAAGTTGAAATAAGTTTCTCAGTATAACCAACAGACGGGACTGCCGCCATAGGTTTTTGCGACAGCCCCGTCTGCTCTTTATAAAACTTTGGACAGGAAATCCCGCAGTCTGGGATTCCTGGGATTGGCAAAAAACTCTGCGGGAGTATTTTCTTCCTTGATCACTCCCTCATCAATGAACAGCACACGGGTGGCCACTTCCCTGGCAAACCCCATCTCGTGGGTTACCACCACCATGGTCATACCAGAGTCCGCCAGTTCCTTCATCAGCTCCAGCACCTCTCCCACCATCTCGGGATCCAAAGCCGATGTGGGCTCGTCAAAGAGCATCACATCCGGATTCATGGCCAGCGCTCTGGCGATGGCGATTCTCTGCTTCTGACCGCCGGAGAGCATCTCCGGGTACTGATCTGCCTTCTCCGGCAGCCCGATCCGCTCCAGCAGCTCCTCCGCCCGCTTTCCCGCATCCGCCTCAGACATCAGCTTCAGCTTCACCGGAGCCAGCATGATGTTCTTCTTGATGGTCAGATGAGGGAACAGGTTAAACTGCTGGAACACCATGCCGATCTTCTGGCGCATCTTGTTGATGTCCACAGACTTGTCCGTGATGTCCGTTCCCTCAAAGAGAATCTTCCCCCCAGTAGGCACCTCCAGCAGATTCAGGGACCGCAGGAAGGTGGATTTTCCGCATCCGGAGGGGCCGATGATGGCCACTACCTCGCCCTTGCGGATCTGGGTGTTAATCCCATCCAGCACCTTAAGGTCTCCGAAGCTCTTTTTCAGGTCCTGAACATCAATCAATACTTCTCCGTCCCTAACGTTCACTTGTTCTCAGCCTCCTCTCCAGCCTTCCAACCAGATAGCTCAGGAAACATACGATCACCAGATAGATCACCGCCACTCCAATCAGGGGAAGCAGTGCCGAGTAGGTCTGGCTTCGGATAATGTCTCCTCCTCTGGTCAGGTCCATCAGGCCGATGTAGCCGCTGATGGAGGTCTCCTTCAGCAGCACAATAAACTCATTGGCCAGGGCAGGCAGTATGTTCTTTATGGCCTGGGGCATTACAATATAAATCATGGTCTGGCTGTAATTAAAGCCCAGGCTGCGGCCCGCCTCAAACTGTCCCTGGTCAATGGACATGATACCGGAGCGGACAATCTCCGCCACATAGGCGCCCGAGTTGAAGCCAAAGGCCAGAATAGCCACTACAACCTTGTTGATATTTACAGAAGCAAAGATCACATAGTACACAATCAGCAACTGTACCATCATAGGGGTTCCTCTGACAACAGTCAGATAAACCTTAGCCACCAAATTCAAAATTTTCAGTTTGCCCGTCTTATCGTGGGTGGAACGGATGATGGCCATCAGGAAACCCAACGCCACGCCCAAGATCACAGCAAAAAAGGAGATCAGCAGCGTGTTTCCCAAACCGGTGACAATAAACTGCCAGCGGTTATTATCGATAAAATTAAAGGTGAAACTCTCTATAAAGCTCAATCTGTTCCCTACTTTCTGTTTACAGCAAAAGTCCGGATACCGGCCAGTCTGCCCTCATGGGACTCCTCCGGTATCCGGAACCTGTTTCTCTTTCTGGATTATTTGCGAACGATAATCACCTGAGCCGCGGTGGTATAGGTGTCGGTAAAGTCAACGCTCTTTAACCGGTCCTCCGTCACAGTCATGCCGGCCACACCCATGTCGGCTTTGCCGGATACCACTGCGTTGATGATGGAGTCAAACTCCATATCCTCGATCTTCAGCTCATATCCCAGCTTATCGCAAACTGCCTGTGCCATCTCCGCATCGATACCCACAATCTTATCTCCATCATAGTACTCATAGGGCTCAAAAGCAGCGTTGGTGGCCATCACCAGAGTACCGTTAGAGCGGTCCACATCCTCGGGAGACTCATAGGGGCAGGTTCCTTTGTCATCGCCGATGTAGTTGGCCACGATCTGATCCAGAGTTCCCTCTTCCTTCAGTTCAGCCAGAGCGCCGTTGATGGCCTCGGTGAGATCCGGGTTGTCCTTGGAAACGCAGATGGCGTACTCCTCCGCAGCGAAATCCTGATCCAGAATCATCAGATCATCATTTTTCTCCACAAATTTCTGGGCGGGCTGGCTGTCAATGATCACACAGTCAATCTTTCCCTGTTTCAGTGCCAGCACAGCGTCATTTCCCTTGTTGTAACGCTCAACGGTGCTGCCCTCCGCCTCGTA
Organism: Candidatus Merdiplasma sp.; assembly: GCA_048203265.1. Lineage (GTDB taxonomy): Bacteria > Bacillota > Clostridia > Lachnospirales > Lachnospiraceae > Merdiplasma. The sequence continues at coordinate 4,278 of DBFBJF010000402.1, read as the reverse complement.
GTCGGTGGCCAGAATATCACCGGTGGTACCCAGCTGCACACCGATGGTCTTTCCCGGCAGATCATCCGCGCTGTAAATTCCGCTGCTGTTCTCCACAACCTCGCCCTCGGTTACTGCTTCGGTTGCAGCCTCAGTCTCTGCCTCGGTCTCCTCCGCGAAAACTGCTGTGGAAGCGGAAAGCATCATGGCCGCCGCCATAGTCAATGCCATTAATTTTTTACTGTTCTTCATACTGTGATCCTCCATATAATTTTGCATAATTATACAATCATCCCTGTCATTATACCACTTTTTCCCCATTTAGCAATAGGAAACATACACAAAATCCCACCCAAAGACCGTAAAGAAAAAAATGATATTCGATAACAACGGCAATATAATAAGAGTTCTTTTAAATCTAAGGGGAAGAAATTTAGAAAAAGAAGGCCCGTGAAATATAGTAGTACATTTAAAACATCATAATACAGATTAATATGATAAAACGCCATCAAACATATTTTAACCAGTAATTAGTACTAATTTATATCATGTTTGATGGCGTTTTGATGTGTTTTATTTGTTAAAAACAGCTAAATTATAACTTCTATTTGTAATTAACGATCTGCCCAAACTCAGGCTTCAGGGAAGCGCCGCCCACCAGGCCGCCGTCGATATCCGGCTGTGCGAACAGATCCGGAGCGGTCTTTGCGTTTACCGATCCGCCGTACTGGATACGAATCTCAGCCGCGGTAGCCTCGTCATAAATCTCAGCGATGCAGTCACGGATGCCCTTGCAAACTTCCTGTGCCTGCTCAGTGGTGGCAGTCTTGCCGGTTCCGATGGCCCAGATGGGCTCGTAAGCGATCACAGCGGTCTTTGCCTGATCCGCGGTCACGTTCTGGAAGCCAACCTTCACCTGCTGACGGATCCAGTCCATGGTGATACCCTGCTCCCTCTGCTCCAGAGTCTCTCCGCAGCACATGATGGGGGTGATGCCATGCTCGAAGGCCTTCAGCATCTTCTTGTTCACCGTCTCGCTGGTCTCAGCAAAGTACTCTCTTCTCTCGGAGTGGCCCAGCACCACGTATTTCACGCCGGCATCGGTCAGCATGTTGGGAGAAATCTCTCCGGTGTAGGCACCCTTCTCCTCATAGTACATATTCTCAGCACCCAGCTGGATGTTGCTGCCCTTGATGGCCTCAGCCACAGGAATAATATCAATAGCGGGCACGCAGAATACCACGTCCACTTCATCGTTTCCCACCAGGGGTTTCAGAGTATTTACCAGCTCCACAGCTTCGCTGGGAGTCATGTTCATTTTCCAGTTTCCAGCAATGATTTTCTTTCTTGCCATTTCCATCTATCTCCTTTTTATTTATCGTTTGCAGCCATTACACCAGGCAGATCCTTGCCCTCCAGGAACTCCAGAGAAGCGCCGCCGCCGGTGGAGATGTGAGTCATCTTGTCACCAAATCCAAGCTGGTTCACAGCTGCCGCGGAATCTCCGCCGCCGATGATGGTGGTGGCGTCTGTCTCAGCCAGAGACTCTGCCACAGCGATGGTGCCTTTGGCCAGAACCGGATTCTCGAACACACCCATCGGTCCATTCCAAACCACGGTCTTGGCAGTCTTCACTGCCTCAGCATACATCTTGGCAGTCTTGCTTCCAATATCCAGACCCATCATGTCAGCCGGCATCTTGTCAGCGTCCACCTCCACAGTCTCGATCTGAGCGTCAATGGGGTTGGGGAATGCCTTGCCCGCAACGGTATCCACCGGAAGCAGAAGCTTCTTGCCAAGTTTCTCCGCTTTCTCCATCATCTCTTTGCAGTAGTCAATCTTGGTGTCATCCACCAGAGAGATGCCCACTTCGTATCCCTTCGCCTTCAGGAAAGTGAAAGCCATACCGCCGCCGATGATCAGAGTATCGCACTTCTCCAGAAGGTTAGAAATTACATTCAGCTTGTCCGCCACCTTCGCACCGCCCAGGATTGCCACGAAGGGTCTCTCAGGATTGTTCACCGCGTTGCCCAGGAAGTTGATCTCTTTCTCCATCAGGTATCCAACCACGGAGGTCTTCACATACTTGGTCACACCCACGTTGGAGCAGTGAGCTCTGTGAGCGGTACCGAAAGCGTCATTTACAAATACATCAGCCAGAGAAGCCAGCTCCTTGCTGAACTCCTCGCCATTCTTCGTCTCCTCGGCTCTGTAACGGGTATTCTGAAGCAGAATTACATCGCCGTCCTTCATGGCTGCCACAGCCGCCTTGGCGTTGGGGCCTACCACGTTATCGTCAGCAGCGAATTTTACCTCCTGGCCCAGCAGCTCAGAAAGGCGAACTGCCACGGGAGCCAGAGACAGCTCGGGCTTGGGCTCTCCCTTGGGTTTGCCAAGATGGGAGCAGAGAATCACCTTTCCGCCATCCGCGATCAGCTTCTTGATGGTGGGAAGTGCTGCAACCAGACGGTTCTCATCTGTGATCTTGCCGTCCTTCAGAGGTACGTTGAAATCACAGCGAACCAGTACCCGCTGGCCCTTTACGTTTATATCGTCTACTGTTTTCTTATTGAGCATAACAAATCTCCTCCTAATACGATTGCTAAAAGGTATTGCAATAGGTAAGCAAAAGCCGTCCTATATGAATTAAGGGCCCGGTCCAAACAGACCGGACCCTCATTAGGTCTTATATCTCACCAGTCAGTTCCCGAGGGCACACAGCATGTCCCTCCGGCCCATTGCCCGTGGGAATTAAGCCAGCTCAGAGAAGTACTTGATGGTACGAACCATCTGGCTTACATAGGAGTTCTCGTTGTCATACCAAGAAACAACCTGTACCTCAGATTTTCCATCCGGAAGTTTTGCAACCAGAGTCTGGGTAGCATCAAACAGTGAGCCGTATCTCATACCAACAATATCGGAAGAAACGATCTCATCCTCGTTGTAGCCGAAGGACTCAGTAGAAGCAGCCTTCATAGCAGCGTTCACTTCCTCTTTGGTCACCTCTTTGTCAACTACTGCGAACAGAAGGGTGGTGGAACCAGTGGGAGTGGGAACACGCTGAGCAGCGCCGATGAGCTTGCCGTTCAGTTCCGGAATAACAAGGCCGATAGCCTTTGCAGCGCCGGTGCTGTTGGGAACGATGTTCACAGCGCCTGCACGAGATCTTCTCAGGTCACCCTTTCTCTGCGGTCCATCCAGGATCATCTGATCGCCAGTGTAAGCGTGGATGGTGCACATGATACCGGACTCGATGGGAGCCAGATCATTCAGAGCCTTAGCCATGGGAGCCAGGCAGTTGGTGGTGCAGGAAGCAGCGGAGATAACGGTATCTTCGGGCTTCAAGGTGGTGTGGTTTACATTGTAAACGATGGTGGGCAGATCGTTACCTGCGGGAGCAGAAATAACAACCTTACGAGCGCCAGCTTTGATATGAGCGGAAGCTTTCTCTTTGGAGGTGTAGAAACCGGTGCACTCCAGAACTACATCAACACCGATCTCGCCCCAGGGAAGCTGAGAAGCGTCAGCCATAGCATAGATCTTGATCTCTTTCCCGTCAACAGTAATGGAATCCTCGCCAGCTGTTACGGTGTCTGCCAGAGCGTATTTACCCTGAGATGAATCATATTTTAACAGATGAGCCAGCATCTTCGGAGATGTCAGATCGTTGATAGCCACAACCTCGTATCCTTCTGCACCAAACATCTGTCTGAAAGCCAGACGACCGATACGGCCGAAACCATTGATAGCAACTTTTACTGCCATAATTATAATTCCTCCTACATGTGAATTTTTGTTTTCTTGTCAAGGCGCATGGTTAGATTGTACAGTCGACCTTAACCTAATTGGTATTTTAACCAATTTGCCCAGAAAATTCAAGTATATTTTCAAATTTTCAAAAATAGTGGATTTTTGCCCTTATTTCGGATATGATGGACACGGAAATAGCTCTCCATGATTCATACAGTGCACAGCGCGCGTCGGATTGTACAGCCGCCGTATATACTGCTGAATACATGGAAGCCAAAGCTTTTTATCAGGAGGACAGCACAATGGGCATCGTCAGCGATTATCATCTGCATACCAGCTTTTCCGAGGACAGCGACACTCCCATGGAGGACATGATCCGGGCAGCCATCGCCCTTGGGTTGAAGGAGATCTGCTTTACCGAGCATCTGGATCTGGATTATCCAAAAGACTGCGGCTCTTTTCTGCTGGATCTGGACGCGTACACAGACTGCCTGCTCAGCCTTCGAAAAACCTATGGGAAAGTGATTTGCATCCGTCTTGGCCTGGAGA
>DBFBJF010000401.1:0-10414 GCA_048203265.1 Candidatus Merdiplasma sp. | reverse complement strand
ACTCAACACCTGGCTGCGCGCCAAAATACAGCATAGTTGGAGAAGTTTCTTTTGCCAGTTGAAGAAGCTTACTTCCAATACCACGTTTTTGATATTCCGGCAAAACAAGCAGTTCTGTAATCGTTCCAAAAAAATAACCATCTGTAAGTATGCGAAGACATCCCACAAGCGTACCAGCATCATAAGCAGTTATATTAAGGGTTTTCGATAATGCTAATTCCGTTTTTTCCATGTCATAGCTGCCTTTCCACACCTGATTGACAAATGAAATAAAAACATTTGCTTTAAGCTCTTTGTCATTGATTTTGTATTCCATTAACTCCCCATCCCCTTAACGCCTATTTTTTAATGTTTCTATGTATATTTCATTCTTTCAGGTTTTCCAGAGCGGACGGATTATTTACAAAAATCGCCCCAACCGTCGGGCAGGATTCTAGCTCAGAGCAGCTGCCGCAAGCGGGAACACCTTTTGCCAAAGCACATTTCCGGATTTGGCACATATTCCCGCAAAATACCGTTTTTGCTCCCTTCCCGCGGCACCCCTCACAGTTGATGTGTTCCGGCAGAATCGGGGCCTTATTTAGCTCTGCCCATAGTTTTGCCGTTTTCTCCCGCAGATTTTGATCATTCTGGATGGTCGCGATATACGCATCACATTTTTCGCAGTCCAGTCCGCAGTATCCGAGCATCTCTTTCATAGGCTGTTTTCCTCCTGATATTTTTCTTACATTATGAAATCACCGTTTTCACGCGCCGCCTTCCATCAGTCATACTTCTCGATATGCACGGTTGCAATCGCCGACTGATTTGGCTCCCCGGTAATAAGGTCCTGCGGAGCAGGAACAAGCATCATAAATCCATCCTTGCCATATCGCTTCTCATATCCCTGCGCATAGGATTCCTCAACAGAAATATGCTGCACCTGTCCGATCACCATAGCCGTAATCCCCGCGCCGCTTAAATCCTGTATTGTTTTCAGTGTACATTCCATACTGAGAAACGCCTCATCAATTACGGGCGCATGAATCGTTTTCGCATTTGCGACTGTAAAGCCTCCTGCGCCAAATTCGTCATCATCCATCTCGTTTTGGTGAATGGTATTTACCAGCCTGTCATAAAAATCTATCGGAAGAAAATTGATGCAAAAGCATTTCTCTCTCTGGATATTGGCATAGGTATGGGTATGCTGATATAAGTTTCCCATGACAGCAAAGAAAGCGGTCTTATCTCCATGAAAACAGCTCCACGAATGAAAGCACACATTCGGTTTCCCATTTTCTTTCCATGTTGTCACGGCAAATAAAACCGTTGGTATCCCTGCGGTTACTTCAAAATACGAAAACAGTTCAAATTCCTCCGGATATGAGGCCTTGAAATATTCCGGGAACTCTCTGCCTATCTCAATTTTCATTGCACCATCTCCCCATCCTACTTCCGCTCAACCTGACACACACATTCTGTGTGCACGCTCATCGGGAACATATCCGTCACCCGGAACCGCCTCAGCTCATACCCCCGCTCACACAGATACTTCAGATCCCGGGCCAGGGTGGCGGAATCGCAGCTCACGTACACAATCCGCTGCGGGGCCATCTTTACCATGGTATCCAGAACCTCAGGCTGGCAGCCCTTCCGGGGCGGGTCGATGACCATCACGTCGGCCCGGATGCCCTCCCGCTCATACTTCTGGGGCAGCACTTCCTCCGCCTTTCCCACGAAGAATTCCGTGTTGTCCAGGCCGTTGAGGGCGGCATTGCGCCGGGCATCCCGGATGGCCTCCGGCACGATCTCCACCCCATAAACCCGCCCGGCCTTTTGGGCCAGAAACAGGGAGATGGTGCCGATGCCGCAGTAGAGGTCCCACACCGTCTCCGTCCCCTGAAGTCCGGCGTACTCCAGGGCAGTGCCGTAGAGGCGCTCCGTCTGGATGGGGTTCACCTGGTAGAAGGAGCGGGCGGAAATCTGGTAGGTCACATCCCCGATCCGGTCCTCAATGTACTCCCGCCCCCACAGCAGTATGGTCTCCTTCCCCATAATCACGTTGGTCTTCTCCCGGTTCACATTGATCATCACGCTGGTCATGCCGGGAATCTCAGAGAGGCGTCCGGCCAGCTCCTCCCCGGCGGGCAGCCGTTTTCCGTTTAAGACCAGGCCGACCATGATCTGCCCGGTGTGAAAGCCGCTGCGGATCATCACGTGGCGCACCAGCCCCCATCCCGTGCTCTCATCGTAGGCGGGAATGCTGTGGTGCCTCATGTGCTCCAGCACCAGTTCCAGAATCTGTTGGTTTTCCGGAACGCCCAGGGCGCAGTCGTGGTGATCGATGATGGTGTGGGTGCGCCCGGCATAAAAGCCGGCCACCAGATTGCCCTCCCGGTCCGTGCCCACAGGGAACTGGGCCTTGTTCCGGTAGCGGAAGGGGTGTTCCATGCCGATGATGGGCTCAGCGATCCGCTCCAGCAGTTCCGGGTCAAACCCGCCGATGCGGGCCAGGTTTCCCATCACCTTCCGCTCCTTGAAACGCAGCTGGGCCTCGTAGCTCATGGCCTGGATCTGGCAGCCGCCGCACTGGCGGGCCACCGGGCAGACCGGCTCCACCCGGTCCGGGCTTGGAACCAGCAGCTTCTCCAGGCGGCCGAAGGCGTAGGTCTTCTTCTCCTTCACAATCTTTGCGGTGATCTCGTCCCCGATCACCGTGTCCTTGACAAAAACGGCCATGCCTTCCGCATGGCCGATGCCCAGCCCTTCGCTGGTCATATCCTCAATTTTCATCTGTACCAGATCATTTTTCTTTAACATGGATATTCACTGCTCTTTCTGATATTTGACTCAAACAGCCGGTTGTAGCCCAGCCACTGGGTACCCTCGACAGCACCCTTCAACAGCTCTCTCATGGTCTCCAGCTTGGCGTCCGTGTTGTCCGCCAGATTCAGGGCCAATGCCTCCGGCAGGGCCGGTTTCTTGGGAGATCCGTACTCCAGCTCCCCGTGGTGAGCCAGGATGCAGTGCTGCAGCTCGCTGGCCAGCCGCTTGGGAAATCCCTTGATGCTGCGGCAGCCATAGCCTACCAGCTCGCTCCCCATCACAATGTGGCCCAGAAGCTGGCCGTCATCCGTGTAATCGTTCTCCGGGAAGTTGGACAGCTCCTTCAGCTTTCCCACATCGTGAAAGGCCGCGGCGGTGAACAGCAGATCCCGGTTCAGGTAGGGGTACTGTTCCACATAGTAGCCGCACAGCTTCACCACGCTGAGGGTGTGCTCCAGAAGGCCCCCCACAAAGCTGTGATGCACCGTCTTGGCGGCGGAATGGTTTTTAAATGCCTTTGCGAACTTCTCGTCCCCGAAATACTTGTTGATCAGCTGCTTCAGGAAAGGATTCTCCACCCGGTCCAGCAGGGATGTCAGCTCCCCGTACATCTCATCGATGTTCCTGTCGCTGACAGGCAGATAATCGGCGGGCTGGTACTCGCCGTCCTCCGCCTTTCTGGCCCGCTTGATGTTTAGCTGGAGCGTGCCCTGAAAGCTGGTCACCTCCCCGGTGATGTCCACATAATCCATGGCCTCAAACTCATTGATGCCGGAGGAATTGGGATCCCAGATCTTTGCGTCGATGGTGCCGGTGCGGTCCTGGAGAATCACGTTCTCGTAGGTCTTCCCGTTCTTTGCCACCGCCGACTGTTTATATTTGCACAGATAAACGTCTCCAATTCTGTCACCCTCTCGAAATGTCCCGATAAATTTCATCTTCTACTCCTCATTTTCCTATTTTTGCATCAGCCGCAAAGCCGTCAGGCCACGGGCCTCTGCTCTTTTTCGCCCGCCTCCTTCTCTTCAAAAAGCGCGGCAGCCCGTCTTCTGAAAAGAGCGGCTGCTGCGAAAAGAGTTACTATTCAGTAACCGAAAAGAAGTCCATTGCGAAAAAATCAGTTTCTTTTTATTGTATTATAGAGTAAAATGAAGGGAGAGTAAACAGATAATTTTAGAGATCGGGTCTGCCGTCGCTATCGTCTGCAGGCCCTTCTTTTCTCCATACAGAGCTGCCCGCCCCGTCCGGATTTCCGGATGGCAAAGGAAGTTCAGGGCAGCCGCAGCATAGAAAGGAATCGAAACATGAATGAAAAAGCCCTGCGGGTTCTGGAATACCCGAAAATCATAGAACGACTGACCCAGTACGCCGGGTCCCTGCCGGGGAAACGGCTGTGCAGAGAGCTGGTGCCCTCCGATGACATGGGCGAGATCGCCCGGATGCAGCGGGAGACCACCGATGCCCTGACCCGTATTTATCAGAAAGGAAGCGTCTCCTTCTCCGGTGTGAAGGACATGAGGGACTCTCTGAAACGGCTGGAGATCGGCAGCTCCTTAAACATCATCGAGCTGCTGGACGTGTGCAAGCTGCTGGAGGCCTGCGGGAGAGTGAAATCCTACTCCCGGAAGGAAAACGAGGAGACCCCCGATGACTCCCTGGATGAGATGTTCCGGGAGCTGGAGCCCCTCCACGCCCTGTCCTCCAATATCCGCCGCTGCATTCTCTCCGAGGATGAGATTGCCGATGACGCCAGCCCCAATCTGCGGCAGATCCGCCGCTCCATGGCCCAGACCAATGACCGGATCCGCTCCCAGTTAAACTCCATGGTGAACGGAAGCGCCCGCACCTACCTGCAGGACGCGGTGATCACCCAGAGAAACGGGCGGTACTGTCTTCCCGTGAAGGCGGAGTACCGCAGCCAGGTGCCCGGCATGATTCACGACCAGTCCTCCACCGGATCCACCCTCTTTGTGGAGCCCATGGCGGTGGTAAAGCTGAACAATGATATGCGGGAGCTGGAACTGCGGGAGGAAAAGGAAATCGAGGTAATCCTGGCGGAGCTGAGCAGCCAGGTGGCGGAGCACGGGGAGGAGCTTGCCAACGACATCCTGCTGCTGACCCAGCTGGATTTCATTTTCGCCCGGGCCATGCTCTCCAAAAGCTACAATGGATTTGAGCCGGAGTTTAATCAGGAGGGGAAAATCAATATCAAAAAGGGACGTCATCCGCTGCTGGATCCCAAGAAAGTGGTGCCTGTAGATATCCGGTTGGGAGACGATTTTGATCTTCTGGTGATCTCCGGCCCCAATACCGGCGGAAAAACCGTGTCCTTGAAGACGGTGGGACTGTTCACCCTGATGGGCCAGGCAGGCCTTCACATTCCTGCCAAGGAGCACTCCCAGCTGGCCCTGTTTCACGAGGTGTTCGCGGATATCGGAGATGAGCAGAGCATTGAGCAGAGCCTGAGTACCTTCTCCTCCCACATGACCAACATCGTGTCCTTCTGGGAGCAGGCGGACGAGCACTCCCTGGTGCTCTTTGACGAGCTGGGCGCCGGCACAGACCCCACCGAAGGGGCTGCCCTGGCCATCGCCATCCTCTCCAACCTGCACCGGCAGGGAATCCGCACCATCGCCACCACCCACTACAGCGAGCTGAAGGTGTTCGCCCTCTCCACCCCGGGGGTGGAGAACGCCTGCTGCGAGTTTGACGTGGAGACACTGCGCCCCACCTACCGGCTGCTCATCGGCGTCCCGGGAAAGAGCAACGCCTTTGCCATCTCCTCCAAGCTTGGCCTGCCGGACTACGTCATTGAGGAGGCCAAGGGGCACATCAGCCAGGAGGAAGAAAATTTCGAGGACGTGATCGCGGATCTGGAGAACAGCCGGGTCACCATCCAGCAGGAGCAGGAGGAGATCAGCCGATACAAGCGGGAGATCGAGAGTCTGAAGGAGCGGCTCACCCAGAAGGAAACCCGCCTGGAAAACAGCCGGGAAAAGATCCTGGCCCAGGCCAGGGAGGAGGCCCACGCCATCCTGAGGGAGGCAAAGGAGTACGCCGATGAGACCATCCGCCGCTACAACAAGCTGGGGGGTGCCGCCGGGAACTCCCGGGAAATGGAGCAGGAGCGCTCCAAGCTGCGGGGCAAGCTGTCGGATCTGGAAAAGAACATGGCTCCCAAGCGGCAGGCCGAACCGAAAAAAGAGGTGAAGGCCAAAGAGCTGAAAATCGGTGACAGCGTCCGGGTACTCAGTCTGAACTTGAAGGGGACTGTCAGCACCCTGCCGGACGCCAAGGGAAATCTTTTTGTGCAGATGGGAATTCTGCGCTCCCAGGTAAATGTGAAGGATCTGGAGCGGCTGGATGAGGAGGTGATCTCCGGTCCCTCCTTCAAAAAAACAGGCACCGGAAAAATCAAGATGTCCAAGTCCGCCAGCGTCAGCACGGAGATCAACCTGCTGGGCAAGACGGTGGACGAGGCCATCCCGGAGCTGGATAAATATCTGGACGACGCCTATCTGGCCCATCTTCCCAGCGTGCGCATCGTCCACGGCAAGGGCACCGGAGCTCTGCGCAAGGCGGTTCACAACTATCTGCGGCGCCAAAAGCATGTGGCCAGTTACCGCCTGGGCGAGTTCGGGGAGGGAGACGCCGGCGTCACCATCGTGACCTTCAAGGGATAAGGAGAAAATATGAATACACGACAGAAGATACTGATTATTGACGATGACGAGAATATTGCGGAACTGATTTCTCTTTATCTCACCAAAGAATTTTTCAATGTCAGGATTGTGACGGACGGAGCCCAGGCCATGCGGGAATTCGATCTGTTTTCCCCCAATCTGGTGCTGCTGGATCTGATGCTTCCTGGAGTGGACGGCTACCAGCTGTGCCGGGAGATCCGGCAGAAATCAAAGACCCCCATCATCATCCTCTCCGCCAAGGCGGAGGTGTTTGACAAAGTGCTGGGGCTGGAGCTGGGGGCGGATGACTACATCACAAAGCCCTTTGATTCCAAGGAGCTGATCGCCCGGGTCCGGGCCGTGCTGCGCCGCTACCAGAACGGCGCCAGCCCCCAGGAGGACAAATCCAAAAGCAAATGCATCGAGTATCCTGATCTCACCATCAATCTGAGCAATTACTCTGTGGTATATCAGGGGAACGGCGTGGACATGCCGCCCAAGGAGCTGGAACTCCTCTACTTCCTGGCCGCCTCTCCCAATCAGGTGTTCACCAGAGAACAGCTTCTGGATCACATCTGGGGATACGAGTATGTGGGAGACACCAGAACGGTGGATGTGCACATCAAACGTCTGAGAGAGAAGCTGAAAGGCAACCAATACTGGTCCATCACCACCGTCTGGGGGATCGGATATAAGTTTGAAGTACAATAGTCAGAGGAACGAGATGAAACATGAACTGCTGAAAAAACTGATTGCGTGCTACCTGCTGTTTCTTGTGCTGGGGCTGATCCTGTTCTTCTGGATGGTCCCGGGACAGGTGCGAAGCCATTTGGAGGATGAAAAAGCAAAGGAACTGATGAGCCTGGGCCAAAGTCTGAGCGAGACCCAGGCAGTTATCAACTGTTCCTTCTCCGAACAGGAGGCAGCCAGCCTGAAGGAGCTGCTGGATTCTGTCTCGGACACCAGCAAAGCGGAAATTTGGCTGACAAACCAGGAGGGCCGGGTTATCATGTCCTCCCGTTCCGCCTATCCCGTCACCGAAAAAATGACCCTGCCGGCTGATTCTGTTCTGGCGGATGACCAGCCCTGCCGGCTCACCGGAAACTTTTTCGGTCTTCTCCCCCAGAGTACCTTAAGCATTGTGGTTCCGGTCACTCAGTTTCCCCACACCACAGACTGCGTGATTCTCCACTATCCCCTCGCGCTGTTTGACAGCAGCGTCCTGGAATTATCCGGTTCCTTTTTCCTGTTTCTGCTGATCGCAGCCCTGCTGTCCCTGATCCCCGCTCTCGGATTCTACGTGCTGTTTTACCGCCCCCTGAAGACCACCGTGAAGGCGGCCACTGCCTATGCGGGAGGAAACCTGAATTTTCCTCTTCCCGAGCGGGAAAACGATGAGTACACGTATCTTCAAAACAGCCTCCGGTATATGGCGGAGGATCTGAACCAGTCCGAGGAATATCAGCGCACCTTTCTCTCCAACGTTTCCCATGATTTTCGCTCTCCCCTCACCTCCATCAAGGGATATGCGGAGGCCATCCTGGACGGCACCATTCAGAAGGAGGAGCAGGACCGCTACCTGGAGATCATCCTGTCGGAGACAGAGCGCCTCAATCAGCTGACAAAGAATATCCTCACTGTCAACCGGCTGGGGGACAGCAGTATTCTGCTGGAGCTGTCCGTGTTTGACCTCCATCAGGTGATCCGCTCCATCGCAGCCTCCATGGAAATCCAGTGCCGGGAGAAGGATATTCATCTGGTACTCTCTCTCCACTCCAGCCCACAAAACGTAAGGGCCGACAAAGAAAAAATCCAGCAGGTCATTTACAACCTGCTGGATAACGCGATCAAGTTCAGCCACAACCACTCCTCTGTCACCATCAGCACCTACTGGAAAAAGAAATCCGTCTTCGTGTCTGTCCGGGACAGCGGCATCGGCATTCCCGCCGACCAGCTCCCAAGGATCTGGACCCGCTTTTACAAGTCTGACAGCTCCCGGGGCAAAAATAAGCGGGGAACCGGCCTGGGTCTGTCCATCGTCCGGGAGATCATCCAGGCTCATGAACAGAACATCAATGTCATCAGCACCGAGGGAGTGGGCTCAGAGTTTATCTTTACCCTGGAAAAGGCTTAGAGAAACGCTGATTAAAGCGCTTCCTTAGATCCAGGCTTTGATCTGATCGTAAATTCCGTCGCCGTCCAGCTGATACTTCTTCAGCAGAGCCGCCGCCGGGCCGGACTCTCCGAACACATCCTTCACACCGATGCGCAGCACCTTGGTGGGTGCCTCCTCAGCCAGAGCCTCGCAGACAGCTCCGCCCAGTCCGCCGATGATGGAATGCTCCTCAGTGGTCACCACTTTGCCCGTCTTCTTGGCAGACTTAATAACCAGCTCTCTGTCCAGAGGCTTGATGGTGTGAATGTTGATCACCTCCGCGGATACGCCCTCGGCCGCCAGCTTCTCTGCCGCTTCCAGAGCGCCTGCCACGCACAGTCCTGTGGCCACGATGGTCAGGTCCGTTCCCTCTCTGAGGAGCACACCCTTACCGATCTCAAACTTGTAATCCGGGTTATCATTGATCACCGGCACAGCCAGACGGCCAAACCGCAGATACACTGGCCCCACATACTCATAAGCAGCCCGCACAGCGGCCTTTGCCTCCACATCATCGGAGGGGCAGATCACCACCATGCCGGGGATGGTTCTCATAAGAGCCAAATCCTCGTTGCACTGATGGGTAGCGCCGTCCTCACCCACGGAGATACCGGCGTGGGTAGCGCCGATCTTCACATTCAGATGGGGGTACCCGATGGAGTTGCGCACCTGCTCGAAGGCTCTGCCCGCCGCGAACATGGCGAAGGTGCTGGCAAAGGGAACTTTTCCTGTGGTGGCCAGACCAGCCGCAATGCCCATCATATCCGCCTCCGCAATACCACAGTCAATGTGGCGCTCCGGAAATGCTTTCTTAAATACGCCCGTCTTTGTGGCGCCTGCCAGGTCCGCGTCCAGAACCACCAGGTTCTCATGCTCCGCGCCAAGCTCCGCCAGGGCGTTACCATAACTTTCTCTTGTGGCAATCTTCTTTACTTCTGACATAATGCTTCCCCCACTTTCTCTAAATCTGCCATCGCAACAGCATACTGTTCATCGTTCGGCGCAGTTCCATGCCAGGATGCCTGGTTTTCCATGAAGGAAACACCCTTGCCCTTCACCGTCTTCATGATGATGACGCTGGGCATGCCCTTGGTCGCTCTCGCCTCCTGGAAGGCAGCCCGCAGCTGATCCATATCATTGCCGTCAGCCACATTGATCACATGGAAGTTGAATGCCTCGAATTTTTTGTCAATGGGATAGGGGGAACACACATCGGCCACATTTCCATCGATCTGCAGACCGTTGTTGTCCACAATCACACACAGGTTATCCAGCTTTCTGTGGCCGGCGAACATGGACGCCTCCCACACCTGGCCTTCCTGAAGCTCACCGTCACCCAGCAGGGTGTACACCCGGTAGCTCTCATTGCTCATCTTGGCGGACAAAGCCATACCTACCGCCACGGAGATGCCCTGTCCCAGAGAACCGGAGGACATATCTACACCGGGGGTATGCTGCATGCAGGGATGTCCCTGAAGGTGGGAACCGATGTGGCGCAGTCCCAGCAGATCCTCCACCGGAAAATACCCTCTGTGGGCCAAAGCGGAATAATATCCGGGAGCGGTATGCCCCTTGGAGAGCACGAAGCGGTCCCGATCCGGCTTGTTGGGATTCTTGGGATCGATGTTCATCTCCTCAAAATAAAGATACGTAAATACATCCGCTGCCGACAGAGATCCGCCGGGATGACCGGACTTGGCGCTGTGCACTGCAGTCACAATGCTCTTGCGAACTTCGTTCGCCATTTTCTGTAATTCCAGTGTGTTCATAC
>DBFBJF010000400.1:0-15180 GCA_048203265.1 Candidatus Merdiplasma sp. | reverse complement strand
ACCGGGTGCGCCGACAGATGGCGGAGTTTGATAATTTCCGCAAGCGGACAGAAAAAGAGAAGTCAGCCATGTATGAGATCGGAGCCAGAAGCGTGATCGAAAAGATCCTCCCGGTGGTGGATAATTTCGAGCGGGGGCTGGCGGGAGTCGATGAAAACTCAGAAGATCCCTTTGTACAGGGAATGCAGAAAATCTACAAGCAGATGATGAGCACCCTGGAGGCTTTGGATGTGAAGCCCATTGAGGCAGTAGGCCAGGAATTCAATCCGGATTTCCACAATGCGGTGATGCATGTGGAGGATGAAAATCTGGGAGAGAATGTGGTGGCTGAGGAGCTCCAGAAGGGTTATACTTACCGGGATACCGTGGTACGCCACAGTATGGTAAAAGTTGCCAACTAGACAGACAGAGACGTCCGTTGAGGGCGCAGCTCTTTCAAATAAATGGAAATAAGGTTTTCAGTAATTTTATTTTGACAGGAGGAAACGATTATGGGAAAAATCATAGGTATTGATTTAGGTACAACGAACAGCTGCGTAGCAGTGATGGAAGGCGGTAAACCAGTGGTTATCGCCAATACAGAAGGCGCCAGGACTACACCGTCCGTTGTGGCGTTTACAAAAAATGGTGAGAGACTGGTGGGTGAGCCCGCAAAGCGTCAGGCAGTGACCAATGCGGATAAGACCATCTCCTCCATCAAACGTCATATGGGTACCGATTACCGTGTAACCATCGACGGAAAGAAATATTCTCCCCAGGAGATCTCAGCCATGATCCTGCAGAAGCTGAAAGCGGATGCGGAGAATTATCTGGGCGAGAAAGTGACGGAGGCTGTGATTACAGTTCCGGCTTACTTCAATGATGCTCAGCGTCAGGCTACCAAGGACGCAGGAAAGATTGCGGGTCTGGATGTAAAACGTATCATCAACGAGCCCACAGCCGCGGCTCTGGCATATGGCCTGGACAATGAGAAAGAGCAGAAGATTATGGTATACGACCTGGGCGGCGGTACCTTCGATGTGTCCATCATCGAGATCGGCGACGGCGTGATCGAGGTGCTGGCGACCAACGGAAATAACCATCTGGGCGGCGATGATTTTGACCAGAGAATTACAGACTATATGATCTCTGATTTCAAGGCAAAAGAGGGCATTGATTTGTCAAACGACAAGATGGCCCTTCAGAGATTGAAAGAGGCGGCTGAGAAGGCGAAGAAGGAGCTGTCCTCCGCCACCACCACCAACATCAACCTGCCCTTCATCACAGCCAACGAGACAGGACCCAAACACTTTGAGATGGATCTGACCAAGGCGAAATTCGATGAGCTGACCAGTGATCTGGTGGAGGCTACCGCGGTTCCGGTGCAGAATGCCCTGAAGGATGCGGGACTGACTGCAAGCGAGCTGTCCAAGGTGCTTCTGGTGGGCGGTTCTACCCGTATCCCGGCTGTTCAGGAGAAGGTAAAACAGCTGACCGGTCATGAGCCCAGCAAATCTCTGAACCCGGATGAGTGCGTAGCAATCGGTGCTTGTATCCAGGGCGGAAAGCTGGCCGGAGACGCCGGCGCAGGTGACATCCTTCTGCTGGATGTAACGCCGCTGTCCCTGTCCATCGAGACTCTGGGCGGTGTTGCCACCAAGCTGATTGAGAGAAATACCACGATCCCCACCAAGAAGAGTCAGGTATTCTCCACTGCTGCGGATAACCAGACCGCTGTGGATATCCACGTGGTACAGGGTGAGAGACAGTTCGCGAAGGATAACAAGACTCTGGGCCAGTTCAGACTGGATGGAATCCCGCCAGCACGGAGAGGTGTTCCACAGATCGAGGTTACCTTCGATATTGATGCAAACGGTATCGTAAATGTATCCGCTAAGGATCTGGGAACCGGAAAAGAGCAGCACATCACTATCACTTCCGGATCAAATATGTCCGATGAGGAGATCGATAAAGCTGTGAAGGAGGCCGCTGAGTACGAGGCCCAGGATAAGAAGCGGAAAGAGGGCATTGACGCGAAGAATGATGCTGACTCCATGGTATTCCAGACGGAGAAGGCCATGGAAGAGGTGGGCGATAAGATCGATGCTTCCGATAAGGCAGCCGTGGAGGCGGACCTGAATGCGCTGAAGGAAACCATTGCCAAGTGCGGCGATGAGCTGACAGACGCTCAGATCGATGAGCTGAAGTCCGGCAAGGAGAAACTGATGAACAGTGCGCAGAAGCTGTTTGAGAAGGTTTACCAGCAGGCCCAGGGCGCGGCAGGAGCTGCCGGAGCCGCAGGAGCCGGTCCGGATGCAGGAGCAGGCGCTCAGAGCAGCACAGGCTCTTCCGATGATGATGTGGTAGACGGAGATTACCGCGAGGTTTAATGGAAAAGTTCTGACAGGAGGGGAAGGCCGGAGGGCCTTCCCGGAACCTGCCTGTATGGGACTGCCGCAAAATACTCAGAACAGTTTGACTGGGCATTTTGCGGCAGCCCCTGTTGAGTAAAGTAAGAGACAAAAAGACTATGGGGGCTGTTGTGAATGGCAGAGAATAAAAGAGATTATTACGAAGTCCTGGGTGTGGACAGAAATGCAAGCGATGCTGCGCTGAAAAAAGCATACAGAGCCCTGGCCAAGAAATACCATCCTGATATGAATCCGGGGGACAAGGAAGCGGAAAAGAAATTTAAGGAGGCTTCTGAGGCTTACGCGGTACTCAGCGATCCGGAAAAGCGGCGCCAGTATGATCAGTTCGGCCATGCCGCCTTTGAGGGCGGCGCAGGCGGAGCGGGCGGCTTTGGCGGCTTTGACTTTAACTCCGCAGATATGAATGACATCTTTGGAGATATATTCAGCGATCTGTTCGGGGGCAGCAGAAGAAGAGGCCCCGCCAACGGGCCGATGCAGGGTGCCAACGTGCGGGCCAGCGTCCGTATCACCTTTGAGGAAGCTATTTTTGGCTGCGAGAAGGAGCTGAGCCTGAATTTGAAGGATGAGTGTGAGACCTGTCACGGCACAGGAGCAAAACCGGGCACTTCCCCGGTGACCTGTCCCAAGTGTCAGGGAAAAGGACAGATTATCTATACCCAGCAGTCCCTGTTTGGTATGGTTCAGAATGTGCAGACCTGTCCTGACTGTCACGGCACAGGCAAGATTGTGAAGGAGAAATGCCCTGCCTGCGGAGGAAACGGGTACACCAGCAGCCGGAAACGGATTCAGGTGACGGTTCCCGCCGGTATCGACAACGGACAGAGTATCCGGATCAGAGGCAAGGGCGAGCCGGGAACCAACGGAGGGCCCAGAGGCGATTTGCTCGTGGAGGTAATCGTGGGACGCAGTGCCATGTTTGCCCGTCAGGATATGGATATTTTTTCCAGCGTCAATATCAGTTTCCCGATGGCTGCCCTGGGAGGCGATCTGCGTATCGCCACCGTGGACGGAGATGTGATTTACACCGTAAAGCCCGGAACCCAGAGCGGAACTAGAGTACGGCTGAAAGGGAAGGGTGTGCCCTCACTGCGTAACAAGAGTGTGCGGGGGGATCACTATGTGACTCTGCTGGTGGAGGTACCTACAAAGCTGAGTGAGGAGGCAAAGCAGGCGCTGCGCACCTACGATATGGCGGCGGGAAACAGCCTAAAACAGACTAAATCCCAAGCCGCTGCAGAGCCAGGTGAGAAACCGAAGAAAAAGGGCTTTTTTGACAAGCTGAAGGAGAATTTTGAGGACTGAGGAAAGTCCTTGGCAAGAGAAGCGTGAGAAACCTGCAAAAGGTCAGAGAGGGGGAATTGTCCCCGAAAGTGGCCTTTCGCAGGTTTTTTTGTTTCAGCGGATGTAAAACCCAAAGAAAACAGTTGCAATGTAAAACGGATTATAGTATATTTGAAAGGATAACAAACGGAAAAAAAGAGTGTACTCTTTTTTTTTGCGCAGATGAGGAAAGGAACACGGTGATACTATGAAAAAGGCATTTCTAATCCTTGAGGACGGCACGGTATTCCGGGGGACCAGCATCGGCTCTGAGCGGGAAGTGATCAGCGAGATTGTCTTCAATACGTCCATGACTGGCTATCTGGAAGTTCTGACCGACCCCTCCTATGCGGGACAGGCGGTTACCATGACCTATCCATTGATTGGCAATTATGGGATCTGCCGGGATGATATGGAATCAGAGCGGCCCTGGCCGGATGGCTTTATTGTCAGGGAGCTTTCCCGTCTTCCCAGCAATTTCCGTTCTACCGATACGATACAGAACTTTTTGTCTCAATATGATATTCCGGGAATCGCCGGCATCGACACCCGGGCTCTGACGAAAATCCTTCGGGAAAAGGGAACCATGAACGGCATGATTACCACGAAGGAATACACGGATCTTTCAGAAATTATTCCCAGATTAAAAGCTTATACAACAGGAAAAGTGGTGGAAAAAGTGACCTGCCGGGAGAAGTATGTGCTGGAGGGGGACGGCCCTAAGGTGGCACTTTTGGATCTGGGAGCCAAGCGCAACATCGCCAGAAGTTTAAATGCCAGAGGATGTCAGGTGACCGTGTACCCGGCTCTGACCACGGCGGAGGAGATCATTGCCGGGAAACCCGATGGTATCATGCTGTCCAACGGGCCTGGAGATCCCAAGGAGTGTACCTCCATCATCCGGGAAATCCGGAAGCTGTATGAGACGGAGATCCCCATCTTTGCCATCTGTCTGGGCCATCAGCTCATGGCGCTGGCCACTGGCGGCGACACCCATAAGATGAAATACGGACACCGAGGCGGCAATCACCCGGTGAAGGATCTCTCCACTGGCCGCGTGTATATTTCTTCCCAGAACCACGGGTACGTGGTGGATACGGATAAGCTGGATCCCAAGGTGGCGGTGCCCGCTTTTCAGAATGTAAACGACGGTACCAACGAGGGCCTGGCCTATACCGGAAAAAATATCTTCACCGTACAGTTCCATCCGGAGGCCTGCCCGGGCCCCCAGGATTCCGGATATCTGTTTGACCGCTTTATGAACATGATGGAGGTGACGAAGAATGCCTAGAAATCCAGAGATAAAGAAAGTTTTGGTGATTGGTTCCGGCCCCATTGTCATTGGTCAGGCGGCGGAGTTTGACTATGCGGGCACCCAGGCTTGCCGTTCCCTGAAGGAGGAGGGCATTGAGGTGGTGCTGCTCAATTCCAATCCGGCCACTATCATGACAGACAAGGATATTGCGGATCACGTGTACATCGAACCCCTCACCGTGGAGGTAGTAGAGCAGCTGATCCTGAAAGAAAAGCCGGACAGCGTGCTTCCCACTCTGGGCGGCCAGGCCGGCCTGAATCTGGCCATGGAGCTGGAAGAACGTGGCTTTTTAAAGGAGCACAATGTAAAACTGATCGGAACCACCGCGGAGACCATCCGCCGGGCGGAGGATCGTCAGGAGTTTAAGGACACCATGGAGAAGATCCATGAGCCGGTAGCGGCCTCCAAGGTGGTGCACACAGTGGAGGAGGGCGAGGTCTTTGCCCAGGAGATTGGCTATCCGGTGGTGCTCCGTCCCGCCTACACACTGGGCGGCAGCGGCGGCGGTATCGCCGGCAACCATGAGGAGCTGGTGGAGATTCTCTCCAATGGCTTGCGTTTGAGCCGTGTGGGAGAGGTGCTGGTGGAGCGGTGCATCTCCGGCTGGAAGGAGATCGAGTATGAGGTCATGCGGGACAGTGCCGGCAATGTGATCACCGTCTGCAACATGGAAAACATTGACCCGGTGGGCGTGCATACAGGAGACAGTATTGTGGTGGCTCCCTCCCAGACTCTGGGGGACAAAGAGTATCAGATGCTGCGTACCTCCGCCCTGAATATCATCAGTGAGCTGAAGATTACGGGAGGCTGCAATGTGCAGTTTGCCCTTCATCCGGAAAGCTTTGAGTACTGCGTCATCGAGGTGAACCCCAGAGTAAGCCGTTCCTCGGCCCTGGCCTCCAAGGCGACGGGGTATCCCATCGCCAAGGTGGCGGCTAAGATTGCCCTGGGTTATACGCTGGATGAGATTAAGAACGCCATCACCGGGAAAACCTACGCCAGCTTTGAACCAATGCTGGACTACTGTGTGGTGAAAATGCCCCGCCTGCCCTTCGATAAATTTATCAGTGCTAAGCGGGATCTGACCACACAGATGAAAGCCACCGGTGAGGTGATGAGCATCTGCGATAACTTTGAGGGAGCGCTCATGAAAGCCATCCGTTCCCTGGAGCAGCATGTGGACAGCCTGATGTCCTACGACTTTACCGGGCTGGATGAGGACGCCCTGAGAAAGCAGCTGCACAAGGTGGATGACCGCCGGATCTGGGTGATCGCAGAGGCGGTCCGCAGAGGCTTTTCCTACGAGGAGATTCATGATATCACAAAGATTGATATCTGGTTTATTGACAAGATTGCCATTCTGGTGGAGATGGAACAGCGGCTGAAGACGGAGACGCTGACCGTGGATCTGCTGCGGGAGGCCAAGCGGATTGAGTTCCCCGATCATGTGATTGCCCGTCTCACCGGGAAGACAGAGGAGGAAATCAAAAATCTGCGGTATGCCAACGGAATTGTGGCAGCCTATAAGATGGTGGATACCTGCGCCGCGGAGTTTGAGGCGGCTACGCCCTACTACTATTCCGTGTTCGGCAGTGAAAATGAAGCGCTGGAGACCACAGGAAAGAAGAAGGTGCTGGTGCTGGGCTCCGGGCCTATCCGTATCGGCCAGGGAATCGAGTTTGATTTCTGCTCCGTGCACTGTACCTGGGCTTTTGCCAAGGAGGGGTATGAGACCATCATCATCAACAATAATCCGGAGACCGTGAGTACCGATTTCGACATTGCGGACAAGCTGTATTTTGAACCGCTGACTCCGGAGGATGTGGAAAATGTAGTGTGTCTGGAGAAGCCGGACGGAGCGGTGGTGCAGTTTGGCGGACAGACAGCCATCAAGCTGACCGAGGCGCTGATGAAGATGGGGGTTACCATCCTGGGTACCTCCGCCGAGAACGTGGATGCCGCTGAGGACAGAAAGCTGTTTGACGCGATCCTGGAAAAGTGCAATATTCCGAGACCGGCAGGCCACACTGTGTTCACCGCCGAGGAGGCGAAGCAGGTGGCCGGAAAACTGGGGTATCCGGTGCTGGTGCGGCCCTCCTATGTGCTGGGCGGCCAGGGAATGCAGATTGCCATCAATGACGAGGATATTGATGAGTACATTGGCATCATCAATCAGATCGCCCAGGAGCATCCCATCCTGGTGGATAAGTATCTGATGGGCAAGGAGATCGAGGTGGATGCGGTCTGCGATGGGGAGGATGTGCTGATCCCCGGCATTATGGAGCATATTGAGAGAGCCGGCATCCACTCCGGAGACAGTATTTCCGTCTATCCGGCCCAGAGCCTGTCTCCCAAGCTCAAGAGGGTGATCGAGGAATATACCAGAAGGCTGGCAAAATCCCTCCATGTGATCGGACTGATTAATATCCAGTTTATCGTCAGCAACGATGAGGTGTATGTAATTGAGGTAAATCCCCGCTCCAGCCGTACTGTGCCCTATATCAGCAAGGTGACAGGGATTCCCATTGTACCGCTGGCTACCAAGGTGATTCTGGGAGCCAAGATTAAAGATCTGGGCTACACACCGGGACTCCAGAAGGAGGCGGATTATTTTGCCATCAAGATGCCGGTGTTCTCCTTTGAGAAAATCCGGGATGCGGATGTGAGCTTGGGACCGGAGATGAAATCCACAGGAGAATGTCTGGGAATCGCGGCTACCTTCGATGAAGCACTGTACAAAGCCTTTTTGGGCGCGGGAATTAACCTGCCCAAGTACAAGAATATGATTATCACTGTGAAGGACGCGGACAAGGTGGAAATTTTGGATATTGCCAAACGGTTTGAAAAGATCGGCTACCGGATTTACGCCACCAGGGGAACGTACCATGCGCTGAAGGACTACGGGATCAATGCCCGCCGGATCAACAAGATCGAGGCAGAATCCCCCAACCTGATGGATCTGATCCTGGGCCATGAGATCGATTTGGTTATCGATACGCCTTCCCAGGGCGTGGGGCATGCCCACGATGGGTTTGTGATTCGCCGTGCCGCGATCGAGACGGGAGTAAATGTGCTCACCTCCCTGGATACGGCGAAGGCCCTGATTACCAGCCTGGAGAACAACAGCGTGCATAAATTGAAATTGATCGATATTGCTACGATCTAGTCACTAATATAGTAACACGATCTGAGGAAGCACCTGCATCGGTGTTTCCCTGAACGGGATGGAAAGGACCCCGGGAGGACAGATGTTTGTCCTTCCGGGGTAGATTTTACTAATTTTCTGAATTTTTAGCTGCTTTTTCTGGAATTAATTTGCATTGAAATCCGCTTGCTTTTTTGTTAGAATGGATAAGGATTGAGCAAAAAGACCACTGCACTTCCGTGTGAGATGGGAGAGGAGCCCACGGCGGTTCAGAAAGGAAAGCTAAGATCGGATGAGAAAGAAATCACATATTTGTTTAGGAAGATATCTGGTGGAAACGGCTTACGCCGCTGAGATGAGAACTCACAGGAAGGCGTTCCTGCTGGGATC
Source organism: Candidatus Merdiplasma sp. (assembly GCA_048203265.1). Classification (GTDB taxonomy): domain Bacteria; phylum Bacillota; class Clostridia; order Lachnospirales; family Lachnospiraceae; genus Merdiplasma. The sequence continues at coordinate 6,596 of DBFBJF010000400.1, read as the reverse complement.
TATTTTGCCGGACTGCAGACCGTCTTTTGTGACCAAGAAACATGAGTTTGACGGAACCTATCAGGAGGTACAGGAGAGCATCCGCAGACTGACGGTGGACTGTAATCTGCTGCTGCGCAACCGGCGGGTTTACTGCCGCAGGATGGGTGAGGTGATCCACTATGTGGCGGATTACTTTACTTACCCCCACAATACCTGTTACCCGGGAAGCCTGAAGGATCACTGTCATTATGAAAATGACCTGAAACATTATCTGAAGGAGTATATCCAGAGCGGTCGAGCTAGAAAAAACCAGACGGTATTCTACCAGTTTTACAGCGTGGAGGAACTGTTTGCCTATATTGAGGCCTGCCATGAGGAATATATGAAGGACGTTCACAGCGTGGAGCAGGATGCTCTCTATATCACCAGAGTGTGCAGCCAGGTAGTATCCGGAATTTACCAGCTTCTGCACCAGAAGGAGGAGGCTGCCCGCCAGGCTGGAAGGAAAGCTGCTTACTGGGCTGCGTAGCCGGAAGAATGTGATAGGAAAGGCGCATAACACATCCGAGAGGATGTGGGATGCGCCTTTTTGATCTTATGGAAGACTGACTGATTCGGCTCAGTAATCGGTTTTATAATAGAAACGCCCGTTGATGTAATCCGTCTTGATAATGTTGACGAAGGCCTCCGGATCCACCCGGTGTACCATGGCCACCAGACGCTTGGCCTCCTCCCTGGATACCACGGAGTAGAGCATGGTCAGATTCTTGTTGGAATAGCAGCCGGTTCCCTCAAAGCGGGTAGCGCTGTGATGGGAAAAATGACTGATGCTCTCGTACACCTCCTCCGGCTTTTCCGTGATGATGAACAGGGTATGTTTTTTATAGCGCTGGTGAAGCATCTGCACCACCTGGGTGGAGGTGAACTGGAAGATGATGGAGTACAGCGCCGCGTCCCATCCGAAAAGCAGGCCTGCGGCCACCAGCATCAGGGCGTTGGCCGCCAGAATATAGTTCCAGATATCTCTGCCGTATTTCTCCGAAAAGTAGATGGCGAAAATATCGGTGCCGCCGCTGCTGGTGTTTCCTACCAGGCATAAGGTGATGGCACAGCCGTTGATCAGGCCGCCAAAGATACTGATCAGCAGCGGATCGTAGGTGATGGGCTGGGCCGGAATCAGGTCTGTGAGTATGCTGGTGAGAAAGACTACGCAGCAGGAGCTGATGGTAAACTTCTTTCCTACATACCGGAACCCCACGAATATGGGCAGGGCGTTCAGCAGCAGGTTGATCACCGTGAAGGGCACGGAAATGTGCCAGAATTTTTCAAAAACGCCCTGAATAAAAAGGGTCAGCCCATTGAAGCCGCCGGGGAACATGGAGCCCGCCCGGACAAAGGTTTTGATGTTGACGGCCACGATCACCGCTGCCAGGGCGGCACATCCAAACCGCTTTACTTCATGTGACCAGACAATGTGATGCTTTGAAAACTCTTCCCTCATTTTTTATCCCTCTTTTGCATGAAACATCCGGTCAATTAATTTTCATCTTCGGAGATCATGGCCGTGTAGACAGAACGCTTTCTGGCCATCTCATCACTCTCCAGATATTCATCGTAGGTGGTGATCTTATCAATCAGTTTGCCGTTGGGTAAGATTTCCATAATCCGGTTGGCTGTGGTCTGTACGATCTGATGGTCCCTGGAGGCAAACAGCATCACACCCGGGAATTTGATCATTCCGTTGTTTAACGCGGTGATACTCTCCATATCCAGATGGTTGGTGGGCTCATCAAAAATCAGTACGTTGGCTCCGGAGATCATCATCTTGGACAGAAGACAGCGGACCTTCTCGCCTCCGGAGAGAACCCGCACCTTTTTCACGCCGTCATCTCCGGCAAAGAGCATGCGGCCAAGGAAGCCCCGGACGTAGGTGGCGTCTTTGATCTCAGAAAACTGAGTGAGCCAGTCGGCGATGGTCAGGTCATTGTCAAATTCCTGGGTGCTGTCCTTGGGGAAGTAAGCCCGGGAGGTGGTGACTCCCCATTTGAAGGTTCCTTCGTCCGGCTCCATCTCGCCCATCAGAATCTTAAAGAAGGTGGTTTTAGCCAGCTCGTTGCCGCCCACAAAGGCCACCTTGTCATCATGGCCCAGGGTAAAGGTGATATCGTCCAGCACCTTCACGTCATCGATGGTTTTGGAGAGATTCTCCACCATCAGCACCTCATTTCCAATCTCCCGGTTGGGGCGGAAATCGATGTAGGGGTATTTTCGGCTGGAGGGCTTAATCTCGTCCAGCTCGATTTTTTCCAGGGCTCTTTTTCTGGAGGTCGCCTGCTTGGATTTGGAGGCGTTGGCAGAGAAACGCTGAATGAATTCCTGCAGCTCTTTTATTTTCTCCTCCTTCTTCTTGTTGGCCTCCTTCATCTGACGGATCATCAGCTGGCTGGACTCGTACCAGAAGTCGTAGTTTCCGGCATAGAGCTGAATTTTTCCGTAGTCAATATCCGCAATGTGGGTACATACCTTGTTCAGGAAGTACCGGTCATGGGATACCACGATCACCGTATTGTCAAAGTTAATAAGAAATTCTTCCAGCCAGGCGATGGCGTCCAGATCCAGATGGTTGGTGGGCTCGTCCAGCAGCAGGATGTCCGGATTGCCGAACAGCGCTCTGGCAAGAAGTACCTTTACCTTCTCATTTCCGTTCAGATCCCGCATCATGGAGTAGTGGAGAGAAGTGTCGATGCCCAGTCCGTTTAACAGGGTGGCAGCGTCGGATTCCGCCTCCCAGCCGTTCATCTCCGCAAACTCCGCCTCCAGTTCGCTGGCCCGGATACCGTCCTCATCGGAGAAATCCGGTTTGGCATAGAGCGCATCCTTTTCCTTCATAATATCATACAGCCGCTGGTTTCCCATGATCACCGTATCCAGCACCTGATAATCGTCATATTTGAAATGATCCTGCTCCAGCACGGACAGACGCTGCCCCGGAGTGATGGAGATGGTGCCGCTGGTGGTGTCCAGCTCTCCGGAGAGGATTTTCAAAAAAGTGGACTTCCCCGCTCCGTTGGCGCCGATGAGACCGTAACAGTTGCCCTCGGTGAACTTAATGTTCACATCCTCAAAGAGCGCTTTTTTTCCGATCCGTAAGGTGACATTATTTGCACTGATCATAAATAAAATTTCCTCCATAATAGTACATACACATAATACATCCATTCTATTGTATCCAAAACCCCGGAAAATGCAAGAGAAATTCCGCAAAAAAACCAGATGAAACGGGAGAAATCCTGCGGTATAATGGCGATGACAGATAAAGCAGAGAAGAGCAGACTGGCAGGAGGATTTGCATGGAAAGGGGGATGTGTGATTTGAGCAGGGAAAACAGGATTTACGATGATCAGGAGTTTTTTGACCGGTATGCCCGGATGGAGCGCAGCAGACTGGGGCTGGAGGGAGCGGGAGAGTGGCACCAGTTTCGCCGGATGTTTCCCGATTTGACCGGAAAGCGGGTGCTGGACCTGGGCTGCGGATACGGCTGGCACTGTGGGTATGCCGCCAGGATGGGGGCCAGTGAGGTGCTGGGCATCGATCTGAGCGAAAGGATGATTGACCGGGCCAGGATGGAAAATAGAGAACCTGAAATTACCTATCGGGTGTGCGGGCTGGAGGAATATGAGTACCCGGAGGAAGCCTTTGACTGCGTAATCTCCAATTTAGCTCTCCACTATATCCGGGATCTGAAGGAAGTGTACCGAAAGGTTTGGCGGACTCTGAAGCAGGGCGGCGTGTTTTTGATGAATATAGAGCATCCAACCTTTACGGCGGGAGTGGGGCAGGACTGGATTTACGGGGAGGACGGAACTCCTCTGTACTGGCCGGTGGACCGGTATTTTGAGCCGGGAGAACGATTGACCCGCTTCCTGGGCCGGGAGGTGAAAAAGGAGCATCACACGCTGACCCAGATCCTGAGCGGCCTGCTGGAGACGGGATTTACCCTTGAGACGGTGGAGGAGGCGATGCCGCCGGAGGAGATGATGGATCTTCCGGGCATGCGGGATGAACTGCGCCGTCCCATGATGCTGCTGGTGCGCGGAGACAAAAAAGAGAGGCGGCTGTGATTCTGCTTTCAGGGGAAGGAGAGTGAGGATGAAAGTTACGGTTTTGATAGAAAATACGCCTGTGGAAGGGCTGCAGTGTGAGCATGGACTAAGTCTGTATATTACCTGCGGCAAAGGAAAGTACCTGCTGGATGCGGGCAGCAGCGGCGCCTTCCTGGAGAATGCTAAGCGGCTGGGCATTCGTCCGGATGATGTGGACGCCTGCATTTTATCCCATGGCCACTACGATCACGGCGGCGGGTTTGAGGCGTATCTGAAAGTTTATCCGGAATCCCGAGTATATGCAATGGAGAACGCCCGGGAAGCCTGCTTTTCCACCTCAGGGGGCGCGCTCCATGAGATCAGCGTCCCCGGTCAGGTATGGACGTATGGGAGACAGCTTCTGTTTGTCCGGGAAGTGACACAGATTGGGAAGGAGGTCTATCTGATTCCCCACAGCACACCGGGCCTGGGGCAGGTGGGAAAACGGGCCGGACTGTACCGGAAAAAGAATGGGGAGCTGCTGCCCGATGATTTCTCCCATGAGCTCAGCCTGGTGTTTGATACGGAGGCGGGACTGGTGGTTTTCAACAGCTGCTCTCACAGCGGCGTCTCCCCTATTCTGGCGGAAGTAAAAGCTGCGCTGCCTGGAAGAAAACTGCTGGCCTTTGTGGGAGGACTCCATATGAAGGGAAAACGGGACGGCCAGGAGATCTGTATGTTTTCCGAGGACGAAGTGGAAAAACTGGCGGACGCCCTGCGCAGGGAGGGGCTTCGCTGGCTTTACACGGGGCACTGTACCGGAGAGGCGGGATACGAACTGCTGCAATCTTTTCTGGGAGACAGGGTACAGAGGCTGGTGACAGGAAGAACATTTTGCCTGCCCGATTCCTGATAGGGGATGGGAGGAAGTTGTGATAAATTTCCGTGGCTTTCGATGGCTATTTTGCCTCGAATATGCTACTATTAACCCATACCGAAATTCAGCATGGCAGGGCATAGGCTGCCTGGCTGGATTGGAAACGGACAGGTTGGGTATGGGAGAAAGTATGATCCCGAACTGGAGGAGGTGTTTTCGATGGGAAGTGAATGAAAGATGTATCTTGACGAGCTGCAATGGACGACAGGATTTTACTGATCGGGTACCCCGGAAATAAAAACAGAGTGAAGATGAATGCTCCCACATGCGGGAGAGGGATGGTTTTATATGAATAAGGGGGAAGCGGAAGTACGGTAATATGCCGGAGATGACAGAGAGACAATCAGACGAGTCAGGTATCCAGCGGCAAGCTGACCGGGTAGGATCATTGTCAGCGCAGCAGGACTGCCTGCGGAAATGAAAAGGAGGAAGAGGAGTTATGTCGGGAGATACTTTAAAAATTTTTTTGGCCATGGCAGCTTATATGCTGGTGGTAATCGGCATCGGCGTGTTCTTTGCTAAGAGAGCCCAGGCGAATTCGGAGAATTATTTTTTGGGCGGACGTTCTCTTGGACCGTGGGTGGCGGCAATGAGTGCGGAGGCTTCTGATATGAGCGGATGGCTGCTGATGGGATTGCCGGGGGTGGCATATTGGAGCGGTATCTCCGATGCAATGTGGACTGCGGTGGGGCTGGCAGCGGGTACTTATGTAAACTGGCTGATTGTGGCAAAGCGGCTGCGGCGCTATTCTGTTATTTCCGGGGACGCGATTACGATACCGGATTTCCTGAGTAACCGCTTCCATGAAAAGAAGAAAGTGATATTGGGAATTTCTGCCTTATTCATTCTGGTATTTTTTACGGTATATGCAGCAAGCTGTTTTGTCACTTGCGGCAAACTGTTTTCTACTCTGTTCGGAGCGTCTTATCATTCCATGATGATTGCCGGAGCGGTTTTTGTGGTGATTTATACCTTTATCGGCGGTTTTCTGGCTGAGAGTGCCTCAGATTTTATGCAGGCTGTGGTTATGGTTGTGGCGCTGGTCACGATCCTGGTGCTGGGAACCGTCTCTGCGGGCGGTTTTGATGTTGTGATTGAAAACGCAAAGGCGATTCCTGGTTTCTTCTCGCCCACCGCGATTGCCACCCCGGTGGTAGATGCAAATGGTGTTCAGCAGGCGGTGAACGGAGTGCCTCAGTTTGGTGAGGCGGGAGAGTATGGTTTGCTGACAATTATTTCCACACTGTCCTGGGGCCTGGGTTATTTTGGTGTGCCCCAGGTGCTGCTGCGCTTCATGGCAATTCGAAAGGAGAGCGAGTTGAAGCACTCCCGGCGTATTGCTACTGTCTGGTGTGTGATTTCTCTGTTCGCGGCTGTTTTTATTGGTTTGATTGGCCGCAGCATGTTTCCGGCAGAGGCCAGCCTGGCCACCTCCAGCGGTGCGGAGAATGTGTTTATTGTGCTGTCCCAGTCGCTTCTGCCCCCGGTGCTGGCCGGAGTGATTATGGCAGGCATTCTTGCGGCCACCATCAGTTCTTCGGATTCGTATCTGCTGATCGCGGCGTCCGCTTTTTCAAAAAATATTTATGAAGGCA
>DBFBJF010000399.1:0-3690 GCA_048203265.1 Candidatus Merdiplasma sp. | reverse complement strand
CTCCATGGCCAGGGCCCGGGCGATGGCTACCCGCTGCTTTTGTCCTCCGGAGAGCTGCCTGGGCTTGGCGTTGATGTAGGGAGCCATGCCGACCTTGTCCAGGAAACGCAGAGCGGTTTTCTTTGCCTCCTCCTCATTTCGCTTCAGCACCTTAATCTGCCCCACCATGCAGTTTTTTAATACGTTCATGTTATTGAACAGGTTAAAACTCTGAAATACCATGCCCACGTGGGCCCGGTAGGCGGGAGCGTTGACCTTGGCTCCGGTGATGTCCTGTCCGTGGAACAACACTTCCCCGGAGGTGGGAGTTTCCAGCAGATTCAGGCAGCGCAGCAGGGTGGACTTGCCGGAACCGGAGGCGCCGATGATGCAGGTTACGTCCCCGGAGCTGACAGAGAAATCAATATCTCTCAGGACCACGTTGGTGCCGAAGGTCTTGCTGAGATGATGGATGTCAAGAATGATCTCACTCATGATTCTGATCCTCCTTTTTATCCGGATATTTGAACATACCGCTGGTATAAGCCAGGGTGTCAGTGGTAGCCAGGTCGAAATTGTCCGGGCCGTCCAGCTTTCCTTCAAAGTGGCGAAGGATACGTGAGCAGGTGAAGGTCATGACAAAGTAGATGACCATGGCGATGGTGAATGCCTCAAAGTAAGTGTAGTAAGCGCCGGCCACGCCCTTAGTGGTGTAGAACAGCTCTACCACGCCGATGATGGACAGCACGCAGGTGTCCTTGATGTTGATGATCAGATTGTTGCCGATCTGAGGCATAATATTGCGCAGCGCCTGGGGCAGGATGACGGAAGTCATGGTCTGGAAATGGGTCATACCGATGGCCATGGCGCCCTCTGTCTGGCCGGGATCAATGGAGAGGATTCCGCCCCGGACGGTCTCCGCCATGTAGGCTCCGGTGTTGATGGAGACGATGAAGATGGCGGCAAACCACATGGACATGTGGATGTTAAACAGGCTCATGGATCCGTAGTAGATCAGCATAGCCTGGGCCATCATGGGGGTGCCCCGGAAAATTTCCACATAGGCGTTCAGGATAAATTTGATGACTGCCATCACGATTTTCTTGATGGGATTGTCTTTTTTCGCCACCGGGATAGTCTGGATAATACCCACAGCGAAACCGATGACACATCCGATGGCCGTGCCCAGCAGGGCAATCAGCAGAGACTGGCCGGCGCCCTTTAAGAAGGACAGGCCGTAACCCTGCAGAATATAGATGATTCTTCCGCCAAATGAAGCGGGCAGCATAATATTCAACTCCTTTTCTCGCCGCAGTGGGGCTGCCGCAAGAGGGTTCTTAATTCTGCGGCAGCCCCACCGGGACTGGTTGCAGGCAGCGGAGGCTGCCGTGATCAGCTGATAAATTCAGATTGGTGATTCAGAGTAACTATTCAGACAGAGGCTGAACGGAGATGGCTTCGTCCATCATTTCATTGAAGTCATCCACCGTCATCTCAGAGAGTACACTGTTGATGGCGTCCAGCAGCTCCGTGTTGCCCTTCTGCAGAGAGATGCCGATGTTGATTTCCTCATCGGATACCTCAAAGTCATCGTCTGTCCCGGCAAAATCCAGCAGCTTCAGGCTGGAATCAGAAGCACAGGCAGCAGTTCCGGTGGGCATATCCGTCACCACCACATCGCATCCGCCGGATTTGAGCACCATGGTCATGGCAGGCGCGGACTCCTGAGCGGGCAGGATGTTGGCATCGGGAATCTGGGGCAGGCAGTTGTCATACCAGATGGTGTTCTGCTGGGAGGTGCAGGTGGCTCCCGCCAGATCAGAAACTCCTTTGGCATCGGCGTACGGGCTGTCAGACCGCACCAAGGTGATGATGGTGGCATAGTAGTAGGGTTCCGTGAAATCTACGGACTGGAGACGCTCGGAGGTGATGGACTGTCCGGCAATCACGCAGTCAACGGTGCCGGACTGAACTGCCGGTACCAGAGAATCCCAGTCCAGCTTCACGATCTCAAGATCGTATCCCAGTTCCTCGGTGATATGCTTGGCCATCATCACATCGTAGCCGTAAGCGTAATCGGAGCTCCCGGAGATGGGAACGGCTCCGTTGGAATCATCGGGCTGTGTCCAGTTGTAGGGTGCGTAGCTGCACTCCATGGCGACACGCAGAGTTTTTTTCTCTTCCGCGGAGGCAGAGACTGCCATGGACAGAACCAGGGCTCCGGTCAATGCCATGCTGATCAATTTCATCGCTTTGTTTTTCATACTCAGTTCCTCCTCATTATTTTGAATGAAAAAATGGCGCAAAAAGGCGAGCTACGCCTCTTTGCGCTCTCTGTTGATTTATTATAAGGAAAGAATTTTCCAAAGTCAATCTTTTTGCCCGAAATTTGTTGCCAATTTAAAGAAAACCGGGTATAATGTGTCGTAGCAGAAAGCGCGAAGCGCTTTTGACAGCGTCTGCAGCACAGGCGAATGCAGGCTCCGGAGGGTTCTGAAGAGACCTTCCCAAAGAGCGGGCCCAAGGCGGAAGCAGACGGCTGTGAAGTTTCCCAAAAAGAAAGGAAGGAAAATAAAATGGCATTAGTTACCACAACTGAAATGTTCAAAAAGGCCTATGACGGCGGATACGCAATCGGCGCATTCAATGTAAACAACATGGAGATCGTTCAGGCTATCACCGAGGCAGCTGGCGAGCTGAATTCCCCGGTTATTCTTCAGGTATCTGCCGGTGCCAGAAAGTATGCGAACCACACTTATCTGACCAAGCTGGTAGAGGCTGCTATCATCGAGAACCCCAATATCCCCATCGCTCTGCATCTGGATCACGGCGCAGATTTTGAAATCTGCAAATCCTGTATCGACGGCGGTTTCACCTCTGTTATGATCGACGGATCCAAATATCCGTTCCAGGAGAATATTGAGCTGACCAAGAAGGTTGTTGAGTATGCTCATGCCCACGGCGTGGTGGTTGAGGCTGAGCTTGGAAAACTGGCCGGTATCGAGGATGATGTGAACGTATCCGCAGAGGATTCTTCCTACACCCAGCCCGATGAGGTTGAGGAGTTCGTAACCAAGACCGGTGTTGATTCTCTGGCAATCGCCATCGGAACCAGCCATGGCGCATACAAGTTCAAACCTGGCACAAAGCCCCAGCTTCGTTTCGATATTCTTCATGAGATCGAGAAGAGAATTCCGGGCTTCCCCATCGTTCTGCACGGTGCATCTTCCGTTCCCCAGGAGTATGTGAAGATCATCAACGAGCATGGCGGCGCTCTGAAGGATGCCATCGGTGTTCCGGAAGATCAGCTGCGTGAGGCTGCAAGATCTGCAGTGTGCAAGATCAACATCGATTCCGATCTTCGTCTTGGCCTGACCGCTGGCGTTCGTGAGGTTCTCTCCGAGCATCCGGATTACTTCGATCCCAGACAGTACCTGACCGTTGGACGTGCTAACGTAAAGGCTGTTGTGGCTCACAAGATCAAAGATGTGCTGGGCAGCGAGGGCAAAGCCTGATTGTCCTGAACACAGAAAAAATAAAATTTACGCGAGCAGTCCGCAGCGGACGCTGCGGGCTGTTTTTGCATGAGCGCCCCTCTTTTTCAGACAGTTTTTGGCTTCTTGCGGGAAATCAGGTTTTATGCTATGATTAATTTTAACTCTATAAAGATGGCGGTACTTTGAAAACATTTTTACAGATAGAGAAAAAGGA
>DBFBJF010000398.1:0-11167 GCA_048203265.1 Candidatus Merdiplasma sp. | reverse complement strand
CTGAAAGCGGAGCCGGCGGAAACGCTTTTTAATTTTTTTATCATTTGATAAAACGTTTTATCACGCATCTGATCCATAAGGGTTATGATAAATTTTCAACCAAGAAGGAGGATTTCAAATGAAGAAGAAAATGGTTAGTATCCTGTTGACCGCAGCTATGGCTGCATCCTGTTTCTCAATGGCAGCGCTGGCGGAAGATACGACAGAGGCTCCGGCAGCCGATGGCGATACTGTTCAGATTGCCTTTGTTCCGCAGCTGATTGGCATCCCTTACTTTACGGCCATGGACGAAGGCGGACAGAGAGCGGCGGAAGATCTTGGCTGCGAATGGATCTATGCCGGAGATACGACAGCCAGCGCGGATTTGCAGGTAACACAGATTGACTCTCTGATCAGACGCGGTGTGGATGCCATCAGTCTTTCCGTGTTGGACAGCTCTTCCACCAACCCTTCGATTGAGGCAGCACAGGAGGCCGGTATTGTAGCGTATACTTCTGACTCAGACGCGCCGGACAGCACTCGATCCTTCTACGTGGCGCAGGCAGACGATACGGCTCTTGGCGAGACCCTGATGGAAGAATTGGCAAAGCAGATTGATGGAAAAGGAAAGGTTGGCATCGTATCCGGCGTAGCCACCGCCACAAACCTGAATACCTGGATTGATGCCATGACAGCTTATGCGGAGGAAAATTATCCGGACATTGAAATCCTGGACGTTCGCTACACTTCAAATGGAAGCAGCGAGGAGGCTCTGCAGCAGGCTCAGGATCTGATGACTGCCAATCCCGATCTGAAGGGTCTTGTGGCTGTTGCCTCTTCCACGATCCCGGGCGTGTGTCAGGCAGTGGAGCAGGCAGGTCTTGCCGGTGAGGTGAAAGTGATTGGTTATGGTTCTCCCATGACGGTAAAGGATTATATGGATGCGGGCATTATGGAAGTTTCCATTCAGTGGGATGCGGAGGCGCTCGGCTATCTGACCTGCTGGGCCGGATATCAGGCAGTGATGGGCAATGAGTTTGAGGAGACCCAGTATGTGGAAGGCATTGATAAAGATGTGACTTATGATGCCGAGACTGGTGTACTTCTCCTTGGAGATCCTCTGGTAATCACTCCGGAGAATGTAAATGACTATAACTTCTAAATGTGATTTCTGAAGAGGGCGCCCTGTCGGGCTTGTGTGGCTCAGGCAGGGTGCCCCGTTGTTAGAAAAGGAAGATAAATGATGACAGATCAAGTAATTCTGGAAGCAAGAGAAATAAGTAAATCCTTTGGTGGAAATCATGCGCTCACGAAGGTCAGTTTCCAGTTGAAGAAGGGTGAGATTCTCTCGGTCATGGGAGAAAACGGGGCCGGAAAATCAAAACTGATGAAAATTATTGCCGGGGCGTACAAAAACGACTCCGGCGATATTTATCTTGAGGGACAGAAGCTGACTCTGAATACTCCGCTGGATGCGACGGCGGCAGGAATTTCCATCGTCTATCAGGAGCCCAATGTTTTTGCTGATATGTCGGTGCTGGAAAATATTTTTATGGGCAATGAGATATCGGATAAAACTGGAATTAAGTGGACGGAGATGTATACCCAGGCGGTGGAAGCCCTTAAGATGGTGGATTTGGATGAAGGAATTCTTTCCCGCCCAATGGGAGCGCTGTCCATCGGCAATCAGCAGCTGGTTCTGATCGCCAGGGGCGTATTCCGCCGTTGTAAGATTTTGATTTTGGATGAGCCCACCTCTATTTTGAGCTACGCGGAATCGGAGAAACTGTTTCAGATCATTTTTGATTTGAAAGAAAAAGGGGTGAGCGTGCTCTACATCAGCCACAGGGTGCCGGAAATTCTGAGAATTTCCGATGATATTATTATTCTGCGGGACGGCTGTGTTACCGGAACCATGCAGGCCGCTGAGGCCACTGAGGAAAAAGTAATTGAAGCCATGTCCGGCAGAAAGATTGACCGGAATATTTACGAGGCCAGGGATTACCAGAAGAATGAAGAGATTCTGAAGGTGGAGGGACTCTGCCATGGAAATACATATCGGGATATCAGCTTTACCCTGCGGCCGGGGCAGATTCTGGGATTTTACGGATTGGTGGGTTCCGGCAGATCAGAAATGGCCCGGGCGATCTTCGGGGAAACTAATGCGCAGAAGGGGAAAATTCTGTTTGAAAATGAGGATATCAGTCATATTACCACCCAGCAGGCGGTGAGCCGGAAGATTTTCTATGTTCCGGAGGACCGGGGCACCCAGGGATTGTTTGCCGCTCACAATGTGCGCAGAAATATGAGCGCCTCATTTTTAAATCTGCTGTCCAACCGTCTCGGCATTATGAATAACAAAAAAGAGAAAAAGGCGGTTCAGGATAATATTGAAAAGTACAGTATTAAGGTGGAATCTCAGGACGATATGATTATGATGCTCAGCGGAGGAGGCCAACAGAAGGTTCTTTTATGCCGGTGGCTGCTGGAGCAGCCTAAGGTGATCATTTTGGATGAGCCGACCCGGGGTATTGACGTAGCCACAAAGACAGAGATTCACCGTTATATTATTGAGTTGGCAAAGCAGGGCGTTGCGATCATGCTGATCTCTTCCGACCTTCCGGAAGTGATGGCGCTCAGCGATGAGGTGATTACCATGCACAGCGGCGCCATCACGGCACATTTTAGCAGGGAAGAGGCAACGGAGAAAAATATTCTGAAATATGCCCTGAACCTGAATGATTAGGAAAATGCGAGGTAGTTTGATGGATAACAAACAGAAAGTATACGACTGGATCGACCAGCATGAAAAAGATATCGTGAAGCTGCTTCAGGAATTGATTCAGGCGCCCAGCGTGAATGCCTATTTTGATGAGGAGGAGCAGTATAAAAAAGAGGGGCTGGCTCAGGAGGTGCTAAAAAGCCACCTGGATCAAATGGGAATGGAGACCATGCTGCAGTATCCCGATGCGCAGGAATTAAAGGAATACGAGGGAAAGCCCGGATACTACGGAGATCACCGGTTTGAAAACCGGCCTAACTTGGTGGGAGTGCTGCCAGGAGCAGGCGGCGGAAAATCGATTATGCTCTCCGGACATATGGATGTGGTGCAGCGCGGCAGCAAATGGACCCACGATCCGTTTGCGGCGACGGTGGAGGACGGTAAAATTTATGGCCGCGGCGCAGTGGATATGAAGGGCGGAATCGGAGCCATGACCATGGCGGTGAAGGCAATACAGGGAGCCGGCCTGAAGCTGAAGGGGGATGTGAAGATCGGTACCGTGGTGGATGAGGAAGCCGGAGGTATGGGGACGCTGGCGCTGATGGCGGCGGGGAACCGGGCTGACGGATGCATTATCACAGAACCGACGGATCTTCAGATTGCGCCTCTGTGTCGGGGAATTTTGTGGGGGAAGATTGTGATTGAGGGAAGAGCCGGTCATATTGAACTGAAGCAGGGGGACTGGAGAGAGGGCGGCGCGGTGGATGCCATTGACAAGGGACTGGTGTATTTGCGGGCCATCAAAAACCTGAATCAGGAGTGGGCTATCTCCAAGAACCATAAATATATGACGTTACCCTGCGCGGTGAATCTGGCAGAATTCCATGCGGGGGAATACCCTACCACCTTTGCCAATCATGCGGAGATTGTGTTTGATGCCCAGTATCTTCCCAGGGAGAAGGATGAGAACGGACTGGGGAGCAAAGTGAAAAAGGAACTGGAAGACTTTGTGGCGGCTGTGGCCCAGACGGATGACTGGCTGCGGGAAAATCCGCCTCACATCGAATGGATGATCGATGCGGACTGCGGGGAAACCCTGGACGATCAGCCCTTTTTCCAGCAGGTGGTAAAGAGCGCCAGAGAAGTGCACCCGGAGAGCGGGATTGAGGGGATTGGATTTCACACAGATATGGGCTGGTTCTGTAATGTGGGAATTCCGACTATGAATATCGGACCGGGTAATCCAAGACTGGCCCATCATTCTGATGAGTTTGTGACAGTTCAGGATATGGTGACCTGTACGAAGATGATTGCCTCGATCATTATGGACTGGTGTGAAGTGGCAGAGTGAGGAGAGAATATGGCGGATAAAAAGAAAGTTTATAAATGGCTGGATGAGCATACAGACGAGGCGGTGAAGCTGCTGCGGGATCTGGTTAAAATCCCCAGTGTGAATCCCTATTTTGACGATGCTTCTTCCCTGAAGGGGGAAGGCAATGCCCAGAGATATCTGAAAGAGTACATAGAAGAGATGGGATTTCGCACAGAACTGTCCTATCCGGATGCTCAGGAACTGATGGAATATAAGGATAAGGCAGGCTATAACGGAACCCATACCTTTGAGGATCGCCCTAACCTGTACGGTGAGCTGAAGGGAGCAGGCGGCGGGCGCTCCATCTTCCTGTCGGGCCATATGGATGTGGTTCAGACCGGATCGAAATGGACCCATGGTCCGTTTTCCGGTGACCAGGTAGGAAACGCAGTTTACGGGCGGGGGACCTGCGATATGAAGGGCGGGATTGCCGCCATGACCATAGCGGTGAAAGCCATCCAAGAAGCGGGCATCAGGCTGAAGGGAGACGTGAAGATCGGCACTGTGGTGGATGAGGAGGCCGGCGGCATGGGAACGCTGGCACTAATGGCAAAAGGGTACAGAGCAGACGCCTGCATTTTGACAGAACCCACCCATCTGAAACTGGCGCCTCTTTGCCGGGTAATTCTGTGTGGAAAAATTATTTTCGAGGGGCTGGCAGGTCATATTGAGCTGAAGAGAGAAGACTGGAGAGAGGGCGGCGCGGTGGATGCCATTGACAAGGCGGCTTATCTGCTGGAGTACTTTAAGGATTTCAACGAAAACTGGAAGTATACAAAGGCTCATAAATATCTGCCCATTCCCTGCCAGATCAAGTTTGCCCAGTTTGAGGCGGGAGAGTATCCCACCACCTTTGCGAACCACGCGGAACTGACCTTTGATGCCCAGTATCTGCCTCAGGATAAAGACGAGAACGGATTGGGCGGAAAGGTGAAAAAGGAGATTGAGGACTTTGTAATGGCGGTTGCCCAAACAGATCCCTATCTGAGAGAAAACCCTCCCAGAGTAGAGTGGATTTTAGACGCGGACTGTGGCGAGACCAAGGATACGGAGCCATTTTTCGGAGTAATGAAGGCGTGCCTGGAAGAACTCTGCCCGGATGTGATCGTGGAAGGAAACTGTGCCCATACGGATATGGGATGGTTTTGTAATGTTGGGATTCCCACGCTGAACTTCGGACCGGGAGATTCCAAGCTTTGCCATCAGTCAGATGAGCATATCGAGATTCCGGAGTACCTGCTCAGTGCTAAGATGATTGCGTCCACCATTATGGATTGGTGTATGTGTGAAGATACGGATGGAAAGGAAGGGTAAGGATGTTTAAAAAGTATATTCCCCATCCCACAAAGAGGGAAGGGTTTGCGCTTGCTCTGCTGGCGGCCGAGATAATTCTGTTTTCTATTTTCGTGCCGAATTTCGCCAATCCCGTGAACTTTGTCCGGGTAATCCAGAATAATGCGGAGGTGGCAGTCATCAGTATCGGAATGACGATTGTCATGCTGTTAGGAGGAATTGATCTGTCTGTGGGCGCTGTCATGGGCGTTGTGGCTGTTGTCACAGGAAATATGATTCAGGCAGGGATGAACTCCGTACTGGTAATTTTGGCGGCAGCAGCCATTGGAGTGCTGGTGGGATCTGTCAACGGATTTATTATTGCAAAGATGCATATTCCGGATATGCTGGCTACGCTGGCTACCGGAAATGTATGGAAGGCTGTAATTTTCGGACTGTTGGGAGGAAAATGGCTTACCGGTTTAAGACCCTCCTTCCGGGGAATTACCACCGTTCGGGTGGCCGGCATTCCGATTCTGCTGTTTTTGGTATTGATTATCTACGGAATTTTTTACTATGTATTTATGTACCGAAAATACGGACGTCATATCTATGCCATCGGATGCAATGAGCCGGCAGCAGTTCTCAGCGGGATTAATGTATCCAGAGTCCGGTTTGGATCCTACTGTTTGACGGGAGCTCTGGCAGGTTTGACGGGACTGCTTTACATTTCTCGTATGGGAAGTGTGGAGATGACGATTGGTACTAATACGGCGATCCAGTGTATTGCGGCTGTGACCATCGGAGGCATTGGCGCCAAGGGAAGCGGATCGAGAGGCTCTGTGATTGGTACGTTGGCGGGGGTATTTTTTATTGGTTTCCTGAAAAATGGAATCGTGATTATGGGAATTCCATCCTTGCTGGAAAACTTCTTTGTGGGCATGCTGATGATTATCTGTGTCCTGTTTGACTCGATCAGCGCTATGCGTCGCTCTTCGAAGGTGACAGAGAAAGGAGCTGCGTGATGAAAAAATTTACTCTTTCATTGGCGAAAAGCCGGGCAAGATTTCTGATCCTGCTTCTGATTGTGGAGATTATCATTCTGTCGATTTTAAATCCGGAGTTTGCCAAGGTCAGCAATCTGATTGAACTGCTGCAGTTTGGCGCTACCTTATTTTTGATGGCAGTGGGAGAGGCTCTTGTAATTATGGTGATACCGGGCGGCATCGATATCTCGGTGGGTTCCATCATGAGCCTGGCCTGTGTGGTTTTGGGGATTATGTACCAGAATACGGGAAACCTGTTTTTATCCATGGTGGTGACAATTATCGCCGGAGGCATATTCGGAATGGTAAACGGCGTTCTGGTGGGTTATTTTAATATGCCCTCCCTGATTGCAACCCTGGGTACACAGTATGTATTCGCGTCCCTGGCTCTGTATGTCACCAACGGAGTGGCAATTTCCGGTTTTCCGGAGAGCTTTAAATGGCTGTCTTTGGAGACAACCTTTGGAATACCGAATCAGATTTTATTTGTGGTGATTCCGGTGCTGATTGTGGTACTGTTCCTGGTATACCGCACCAGGTTTGGGCGGAACATTTATCTGACCGGGGACAATGCGGAGGCAGCAAAATTTGCGGCTATCAAGACCAAACAGACCATTTTCTGGGTATTTGTGCTGACTGGTGTGCTGACCGCTTTTGGAGCCATCATCAACTGCTCCTGGCTGATGACTGCCAGGGCGGATGCGGGGAGCGGCATGGAGATGAACGCCATCACAGTGGCTATGCTGGGAGGTATCTCTGCAGTGGAAGGCGGCCGGGGGCATTTGAGCGGAGTGATTGTAGGTACTGTGATTATTACGATGCTTCGGTCCGGTTTGCAGATGGCGGGCATCAATTCGGTTTGGATCCTGGCAATTACCGGTATTATCCTGATCGCGTCTATCGTGGCCAATGATCTGATCAGCCGGTTTGTGACAAAAATGAGTACAACGTAATGGAGGAAGAAATTATGGGAAAAAAGGTTTTACTGGCAGGGGAATCCTGGTCATCCACTCTGATGGAGGTAAAGGGATTTAACAGCTTTTTGTCTTCCAAGTATGAGACAGGGCTGGGTTGGATCGATAAGGCGATTGAGAAGGCCGGGTATGAGTTGGTTTATATTCCGAACCATGAGGCAGCGGAGAAATTTCCGTTTACGATGGAGGAACTGCAGCAGTATGCCTGCGTCATCCTTTCTGACATTGGCGCTGATACGCTGCAGGTTCCGCCTCAAACATTTAATGCCAGTGTAAAAATGCCAAACCGCTGTAATTTGCTGAAGGAGTATGTTCTTCAGGGAGGCGGGTTGCTGATGGTGGGAGGATACATGACATTCTCTGGAATTGGCGGTCAGGGTAAGTGGTATCACACGGCGGTGCAGGATGTGCTGCCTGTGCAGCTGTATCCCTATGATGACAGAATGGAGCACTGCGAGGGAGTATTCCCGGTAACGAAAAACCCGAATCATCCGGTTGTAAAAGATATTGAAAACGAGTGGCCAAATGTGCTAGGATATAACAAAAGCGTATTAAAACCGGAGGCTGAGCTGGTGGTGGAAATCTGTGGAGACCCCTTTATCGCCTTTGCAGACTATGGAAAGGGCAGAAGCGGAATCTTTGCTACGGACTGCGCACCGCACTGGGCACCGCCGGAGTTCTGCAACTGGAAATGCTATGATGTATTATTCAAAAATATGATTGATTATTTAGTGCAATAATACTCTGAAGGGAGTACTGTGAGAACCACTCTGAAACAGGTCGCGGATGCGGCCAACCTGTCGATTACTATTGTTTCGCAGGTGCTGAATAATAAGCCCTGCCGTGTGTCAAAAGAAAATCGTAAGCGGATTATGGAGACTGCCGAGAGATTGAACTATCGGCCGAATTTGGTGGCGGTGAGCCTGGTGAAAGGTTCCACCGACACCATTGGTCTGGCCATTTCTGACATTCGCAATGGCTTTTTCTCCTCTCTGGCCAAGGGTGTGGAGGATGAGTGCCAGAAATACAACTGGAATGTGATACTGTGCAATTCCAATGATAAGCACACCAAAGATATGGACAATCTGAAGATGCTGGCAGATAAAGGAGTCAGTGGAATTATTTTTGGCATGGCTTCTGAATCAACGCCTCAGATGGCCCAGGAGTGTATTGACTTTATGGATCAGGAGCATATTCCTTATATGCTGGTGGATCGGTATATTGAGACGCTGGGGGGCGGGATTGTCTGTGTGGATCATGTGGATGGAGGATACCAGGCAACGAAATACCTGCTGGATTTAGGACATAGGAATGTGGCATGCATCACAGGCCCTTCCAACCTGATTGACTCCAGACAGAGACTGGAGGGGTATGCCCGGGCGCTGAAGGAATACGGCATATCCTATGATGAAAATATGATTGTAGAGGGAAAGTATACCTTTGAGAGTGGAGAGCAGGCGGCTGACACATTGCTGGAGAGAGGCTGCCCCATGGATGCCGTGTTTGTGTTTAATGATATGATGGCGATTGGGGCAATGGCACGGCTGCGTTCCAGAGGAATTGGCATTCCGGAAGATTTGTCTATGATAGGGTATGATGATATTTTTGTGGATAAATTTTTGGGAGTGCCGTTGACCACAGTGAAACAGCCCACGGAACAATTGGGCCGTGTGGCTGCCAGAAAAATTATTGCCAACGAAATTAACAGTAATGGAAAAAATGAACGAATCGTTTTCAAACCGGAGCTGATTGAGCGAAAGACAGTGAGAAACCGTAATCCCGCATCAGCGGGAGATCGGTCTGTCTGTTCGATGTGATCACCGGCTGAAAAACTGCAGAAAATCCCCGGAAAAGGCCGGGGATTTTCTGCACCTATGAAAAATTCTGCAAATTGAGAGGTGGGAAAATGGAGGACAATAGAGCGGTACAGCTGTTGTGGGATGTGATGGCGATCCCCAGTGTAAACGGACGGGATGATGAGGGAAGTGTTGCGGAATACTTGTGTGACTATTTCAAAAAAGAGGGGATGGATGCCAAGGTGGAACGGATTGATTCCTTCCATGCCAATGTGACGGCAGTTTTAGAAGGGGAAGCGTCCGATGGAGTGGTGATTTGGAACGGACATTTGGACACGGTGCCCTACGGGGCCATGGAAGATTGGCATACAGATCCATCTGTTCCTGTCCGGAAAGGAACCAGGCTGTTCGGACGGGGAGCCAGCGATATGAAAAGCGGGCTGTGCGCCATGGTAAGCGCTCTTTGCCGGTATAAAAGGTCGGGAAAAAGGCCGGCCTATACTATTTGCTTTATTGGAACCTGTGATGAAGAAAAATATGGTTTGGGAGCAAAGGACGTTCTGGAAAAAGGGGGGATGGGAGACTGCCGGCAAATTTTAATTGGAGAGCCCACAGGATTGAAACTGGGAATGGCGCAGAAAGGATGTGTCTGGCTGGAACTGAACCTTCATGGAAAAACCAGCCATGGAGCTTATCCGGAGCAGGGCTGCAGCGCAGTGGAATATGGCTGGCAGATGACCAGGCAGATGAAATCCTATGTGGAAAGCTTTTCTCATGATTTACTGGGAAATTCCACGGCAAATGTTACGCAGATGGAAGGCGGAACGGCGCCGAACATGATTCCGGAATCCTGTCGGATTCTCATGGATATTCGCATGGTTCCGGGGCTGACAGATCAGATGGTCATGGAACGGGCACAGAGGTCTCTCGCGGAAGCCCGGGAAACCAGTGGAGGAATTTTGGAAGGCCATATTCAAATACGCAACAACCGGAAGGCAATTGAGATCAGAGAAGATGCGCCTCTTGTTCGCTGTATGAAAAGGTGCATGATAAATGAGGGGATCGAGCCGGAGCGCACCGGAATCAATTTTTTCACCGATGCGTCCATATTGACCCGTGATATACCGGATGCCCAGGTATTGCTGTTTGGTCCCGGCGATCCCTCCATGGCTCATCAGCCGGATGAATTTGTGGACTTGGAAAAGTATGAGAAGGCAGTACGGATTCTGACTGCTATGATCGAACAGAAGCATTGATCTGTTTTACTCCAATCACAAATTATTTTGTGTATCATCCTGTATAAACTCGGCTATATCAGATAGTTCACACTGAAGAATTCGGCAGAGCTCATTCAGAGTATGGGTGGAAACATTCTGATTTGCCCGAAGACGGGAAATCTGACCGGCGGAGACCCCATAATCCTTGATCAGCCGGTATTGGGATATGCCTTTCTTCTTGAGTGTATTCCAAAGTGGTTCGTACGAAATCATCGGTCAACCTCCAGATTTGTATCATATTCATTTGTGATAATCTCCGTACTTGAATCATAGCCAGTTGTGGACTATAATAATATTAGCCATAAGTGGGTTATAATGTGTGGTAATGTGTGGGAATATATGGAAGAGGGAATGGAAAAATGGATAAGAGGAGACGATTTAAACTTTGTCTGAGGGTTTCCCTGGCGGCCTACGCCTGCGCGTTGGTTGTCTGTGGGATTGTGTGGCTGGATCCTTTGTGGGAAGACACATTGGCGGCGCTGTTTCTGTTTCTGGTGCTGGTGGGAGCCGCGGCTTCCGGGATTGCAGGGCGATACAGCGATTACCGGGAAGAAATATCTCCGGAAGAGCTGGAAGAACTGCAGAATATGCTCTGTGAGCTGAAACGGATGTACCAGGAGACGGTTCCGGATGAGCAGAAGGAACAGCCCCAGACTGCCGGAAACAGAAACTGAAAGTATAAAAGAAAACAGTTGACAAAGGCGGCGGAACTGTGATATAAAAATATGG
>DBFBJF010000397.1:0-10453 GCA_048203265.1 Candidatus Merdiplasma sp. | reverse complement strand
GTGGTTGATTTTAAGGTGCAGGCGTACCAGAACAATGAATTTAAGGAAGTGACAAAGGCGGATATTCTGGGGAAGTGGTCGGTGTTTTTCTTCTATCCTGCGGATTTTACCTTCGTGTGCCCCACGGAACTGGAGGATCTGGCCAACAAGTATGAAGAGTTCCGGAAGGCGGGCTGTGAGATTTACTCCGTTTCCTGTGACACCCATTTTGTGCACAAGGCATGGCATGACGCGTCCAAGACCATCCAGAAGATCCAGTACCCTATGCTGGCCGATCCCACAGGTGTGCTGGCCAGAGGCTTCGATGTGATGATCGAGGAGGAGGGAACCGCGGAGCGGGGCAGCTTTATCGTGAATCCGGAGGGAAAGATTGTGGCCTACGAGGTGATAGCGGGAAACGTGGGAAGAAATGCGGATGAACTGTTCCGCAGAGTTCAGGCTTCCCAGTTTGTGGCGGAGCACGGCGATCAGGTGTGCCCGGCAAAATGGCAGCCCGGCGCGGATACCCTCAAGCCCAGTCTGGATCTGGTGGGACTTCTCTAGGGAAAGGAGGCAGCATGGAACAGCTATATGACAGCATTGTGATCGGCGGCGGCCCTGCGGGGCTGGCTGCCGCTCTCTATCTTGCCAGGGCCAGGTACCGGGTTCTGGTGCTGGAGAAGGAGAAGATCGGCGGTCAGATCACCATCACTTCCCAGGTGGTGAATTATCCGGGCGTCCTCCAGACGGACGGCGTCAGCCTGACCCGGACCATGCGGGAGCAGGCGGAGTCCTTCGGGGCAGAGTTTCAGATAGCGCAGGTGAAGGAACTCTACCTGGAGGGAGATGTGAAAACGGTGGTGACGGACCGGGGAACCCTGCAGTGCCTTGGAATTGTGCTGGCCACGGGAGCCAGCCCCAGAAAGATAGGCTTTGTGGGGGAGGAGGAATTCCGGGGCAGAGGTGTGGCCTACTGCGCCACCTGTGACGGAGAATTCTTTACGGGAATGGATGTGTTTGTCATCGGCGGCGGTTTCGCGGCGGCGGAGGAGGGCATGTTTCTCACCAACTACGCCAGGAAAGTGCGGATTATGGTGCGGGGGGATCGGTTCCGGTGCGCGGACTCCGTGGCGGAGGAAGTGATGCGCCATCCCAAGATTGAGGTACATTTTCAGACGGAGCTTCTGGAGGCCGGAGGGGAGGGTATGCTGCAGTACGCCATCTTCCGGGAGAAGGGAGAAACCTGGAGGTATGAGCCGGAGGCAGGCGCAGGCTTTGGCATTTTTGTGTTTGCGGGATATGAGCCGGCCAGCGGGCTGTTCCGGGATAGGCTGGAGGTGACGGAGGAAGGCTATCTGGTGACAGACCGGGATCAGAAGACCAGCGTGGACGGTGTGTACGGCGCCGGGGATATCTGTGTGAAAAATCTCAGACAGGTGGTGACAGCGGTGTCAGACGGGGCGGTGGCGGCCACCTCCTTGGAAAAATATCTGGCTAAAATGTATGAAAAGCTGCATCTGACCCGCCGGGAGGTCACCCAAAAACCCTCCGCCGCTTCCCGGGAGGAAAACGAAACGGCGGGGGCGCGGTCCTCCGGATTTCTGAGCGAGGATATTCGCAGACAGCTGGCTCCGGTGTTTGAACGGTTTGAACGGTCCGTCCTGCTGGAGTTTCGTCTGGATGAGAGTCCCCTTTCCGCGGAGATGGAAGGATTTGGACGGGAGCTGGAGGAACTGTCCCCCGGGATCACCTGCAGCTTTCAGCGAAATTCTACTTTAAACGGGGATACGCCTGCTATCCGCATCTGCGGCAAGGAGGGAAAGTATCTTGGAACCGCTTTTCACGGAGTTCCGGGAGGGCATGAGTTTAATTCCTTTGTCATCGCCCTGTACAATGCGGCCGGGCCAGGGCAGGCACTGGATGAGACGGTTTTGGAGCGAATCCGGAAATTGGATCGTGCCCATCATATTCAGGTGGCGGTGTCCCTCTCCTGTACCATGTGTCCGGAGCTGGTGATGGCGGTGCAGCGCATCGCCCTGGAGTCAGACTGCGTCACGGCGGACATTTACGATATGGCCCATGCTCCCTGGCTGCGGGAGAAGTACCGGATTATGAGCGTGCCCTGCATGATTATCGATGGGGAGCAGGTATATTTTGGTAAGAAGGGACTTCAGGAGATCCTGGATCTGCTGTAGGCAAAGTTAGGGGGGTGTGGCATGAAATCGTTGATGCGGCAGCTCCTTAGCTCAGTTTTTCCCGAAATGAAAAGAGGCTGATGGGGTTATTGCCACCCTGTCAGCCTTTTGGCGTATAAAAAAGCACCTGTTGATAAACTTTGCGCAGTAAGGCTGCTTGTCACGGCGGCTCCGGTGTAGTATGCTGATAACAGTGTTAGCATACAGCGTTATCAATGAACAGGAGGAAGTCAATGGGAGATACGGAGGGAACCAATGGGAAAATTTTGGAGATGGCCCGGCAGGAATTTCTGGAAAAGGGATTCCAGGATGCGTCCCTGCGGACGATTGTGAGAAAGGCCGGCGTGACCACGGGAGCCTTTTACCGGTACTATCCCACCAAGGAGGCGCTCTTTGAAGCTCTGGTGAAGCCCCATGCGGATCAGGTGATCAGCCTTTTAGATCGGGGAATCGGTCAGATACAGAGCATGACGCCCCGGGAGCAGACGGATGCCATGACACAGGTGACAGCTGACTACATGGACCGGATTTTAGATTATGTCTATGACCACTATGACAGCTTTAAGCTGCTGATCTGCCAGGCGGCGGGAACGGTCTATGAGAATTTTCTTCATGAGCTGGTGGAACATGAGGTGAAGGCTACGTATCAATATATGGAGGCGCTGAAATCCATGGGACATCCGGTGCCCAGCCTGGATGAAGGGCTGTGCCATATGATTTCCAGCGGTCTGTTTTCCGGTATGTTTGAGATGGTGGTTCATGATATGAACCAGGAAGATGCCAGAAGGCGGATCATCCAGCTTCGGGAGTTTCACACGGGAGGCTGGGAGCGGATTCTGGGCGTGGCCTTTCAGAAAAGAGAAGGAAACGAGGAGATCCCGGAGCGGAGCGAAGCAGAAAACCCCGGAAGTTAAGGGGACGGAATTTAAGCGGAGATGAAAGGGAGCTGCCGCGAACACGGATGGCGCTGTAGTTTCATACGCTCCATTGTTTGTGGCAGTTCTTTTTTATTATGTAGTTAGTTAAGACTAATTTCATAAAGGAGGGATTTGCATTGAAGACGAAAAGACAAGGGGAAAAGTCCCCGGCAGCCTGGATACTGACCTTTGCGGGCAGCCATAAGAGACTGTACGGGATCAGCGTGCTGGCGGCAGTCCTGGGAGTGATCTGCAGTATGGTTCCCTATGTGATCATGGGGGAGATGATCCGCAGGCTGGTGGCGGGGGAGAGAAACTGGCAGACGTATCTGATCCTGGGATTGTGGATGGCCCTGTTCTGGACCGGGCGGGTAGTCTTCCACAGTATTTCCACCACCTGTTCCCACAAGGCCACCTTCCATGTGCTGGGGGAGATCCGCAGGCAGATGTGCCATAAACTGTCCCGGGTGCCCCTGGGCTATGTGAAGGATATGCCCTCAGGATCTCTGAAAAATATTATGATGGAGCGGACGGACAGCATGGAGACCACCCTGGCCCATATTTTGCCGGAGTTTACCGCCAACATTCTGGCTCCGGTGCTGGTGTTCGCCTATATGCTCGCCATTGACTGGAGGATGGCCCTGATCTCCCTGATCACACTGCCCCTGGGGCTGCTGTGCTACTCCCTGATGATGGTGGGATATGAGGAGAATTACCGGAATGTGGTGGAGAAGACCAAGGTGCTCAACAGCACTGCGGTGGAATACATCAACGGCATTGAGGTGATCAAGGCTTTCGGAAAGGCAAAGAGTTCCTATGAGCGGTTTGTCCGGGCAGCCAGGGAGGGAGCCTCCTGCTATGTGGAGTGGATGAGAAAGTGTGACATCCCCTTCTCCCTGGCCATGGTACTGACACCCTGCACGGCCCTCACGGTACTGCCGGCAGGCGGATATTTCGTGATGCAGGGAAGCTTAGCCCCGTCGGATTTTATGATGCTGGTCCTTCTGTCCGTGGGCCTGATTCAACCGCTGATCACATGTATGTCTTATACAGATGATCTGGGAAGGGTAGGCACCATCATCGGCGAGGTGGCGGGAGTGCTGACCCAGGAGGAACTGCAGAG
This sequence comes from Candidatus Merdiplasma sp., assembly GCA_048203265.1. GTDB lineage: Bacteria > Bacillota > Clostridia > Lachnospirales > Lachnospiraceae > Merdiplasma. Next base: position 6,239 of record DBFBJF010000397.1, on the reverse strand, counting down.
ACCGGAACAGGATCTGGAGCAGCCAAGGGATTATTCCGTGACACTGCGCGGGGTGCACTTCGGCTACCATGAGCAGGAGGTGCTCCACGGCATTGACATGGAGATCCCCTCCGGCAGCGTAGCCGCCCTGGTAGGGCCCTCCGGCAGCGGGAAGTCCACCATCGCCAAGCTGATCGCCTCTCTGTGGGATGTGGGGGAGGGGAGCATTGAGATCGGCGGAGTGGATATTCGCAGGCTGTCCCTGGAGGGGTACAACCGGCGAGTGGCCTATGTCTCCCAGGATAACTATCTGTTTGACGATACAGTGAGGGAGAACATCCGCATGGGACGGCCAGGCGCCACGGATCGGGAAGTGGAGGAGGCTGCGAAAAAGAGCGGTTGCCATGAGTTTATCCTGGGGCTGGAGAAGGGTTATGATACGGTGGCCGGAGGAAGCGGCGGCCATCTCTCAGGAGGGGAGCGGCAGCGGATTGCCATTGCCAGAGCGATGCTAAAAGACGCGCCCATCGTGATCTTAGATGAGGCCACAGCCTACACGGATCCCGAGAATGAGGCGGTGATTCAGGCATCGGTGGCAAGGCTGGTACAGGGAAAGACGCTGATTGTCATTGCCCACCGTCTGTCCACCATCCGTGACGCCGACCGGATCTTTGTGATCCGGGATGGCCGGGTGGAGAGCAGCGGAACCCATGAAGAGCTGCTGGAAAAGGGCGGACTGTACCGGGATATGTGGGAGGCTCATATTTCGGTGAAGGATGGACTGGAAGGGGGAGCAAACTGTGATTGAGATACTGAAAAAATTTTTTGATTTCTGCGGGGAAAAGAACCGGCGGAAGTTCTATCTGTCCATGTTGTTTGGTGTGCTGATGGCGTTGTTCGAGGCGCTGAAAATTCCGGCCATTGCCCTGATGCTGGAGGGGGTGATCGGAGACGGAGTGAGTACGGCGCTCCTGTGGCAGTGCGGGGCGATCTGCCTGGTGAGCGTGCTGGGCGGCTTTGTGGTGAAGTATTTCAACACCATCCTCCAGTGCGAGGCAGGGTACGACACCACGGCCGGGAAGCGCATTGAGATCGCGGAGCATCTGCGCTACCTTCCCATGGGTTATTTTAACAAAAACAGCATGGGATATATCACATCGGTGACCACCAACACCATGGAAAACCTGGGTGATGTGGCTACCCGGGTGGTGATGCTGACCACCCAGGGCGTGCTGACCACCCTGCTGATTGCCGTCATGCTGCTGTTTTATGACTGGCGGATCGGTCTTGTGGTGCTGGCCGGGCTGCTGCTCTTTTTCCTGATCAACAGCCGGATGCAGAAAAAGTCCCAGCAGGTGTCCCCCAGAAAAACGGAGGCAGATACCAGGCTGGTGGAAAAGCTGCTGGAGTTTATCCAGGGAATCATGGAAGTGCGGGCTTATCAGCTTGCCGTAACCCTGAGCAAAAAGCTGGATGATGCTATCGATGAGAATGTGGAGGGAAATTTCACCCTGGAGAAGACCTTTATCCCCTACATGGGACTGCAGAGCTTTGTGATCCGGATGACGGGGGTGGTGATGACGCTGCTCTCTGTATGGCTTTACCTTCAGGGGAGTATAGAGCTGATGACCTGCATAACCATGATGATTTGTTCTTTCCTGGTGTACTCCAGCCTGGAGTCCGCCGGAAATTATTCCGCGCTGCTGCGCACAGTGGACATCAGCGTGGATAAGGCCAGGGGGATTTTGGACCTTGCGCCCATGGACATTGACGGGGAGGAGATAACCCCGGAACCCCGGGATATTGACTTGCGGCAGGTGGAGTTTTCCTATGACCGGAAAAAGATTATCGATGGGATTTCCGTCCATATTCCAGAGCGGACCACCACTGCCATCGTGGGGCCGAGCGGCGGCGGAAAGACTACCCTCTGCCATCTGATTGCCCGGTTCTGGGATGTGAACGGGGGAACGGTGCGATTGGGAGGCCGGGACGTGCGGGAGTACAGCATGGACAGCCTGATGAGAAATTTCAGCTTTGTATTTCAAAGTGTTTACCTGTTTCAGGATACGGTGGCCAACAACATCCGGTTCGGCAGGGAGGAAGCACCCATGGAGGCGGTGGTGGAGGCTGCGAAACGGGCCTGCTGCCACGACTTTATCATGAAGCTTCCCCAGGGGTATGACACCGTGATTGGGGAGGGCGGCGCTTCCCTGTCCGGAGGAGAGAAACAGCGCATCTCCATCGCCCGGGCCATGATGAAGGATGCGCCCATCGTGATCTTGGATGAGGCCACAGCCAATGTTGACCCGGAGAATGAGCGGGAGCTGATGACGGCCATTCAGGCGCTGACCAGGGAGAAGACCATCATCATGATTGCCCACCGGCTGAAGACTGTGCGGGGAGCGGATCAGATTCTGGTGGTGGATCATGGAAAAATCGTCCAGCGGGGCCGCCATGAAGAGCTGATGGCACAGCCCGGCATCTACCGCCGGTTTATCGATGCCAGGGAGAAGGCCGCCGGATGGAAGATTTAAGGGAGATTATGGAGGGCTGGCCGGCTACAGCCGCAGTCCCTTCTGGTCTTTGATGCGGGAGAGGATGATATGGCAGCTGCAGCTGGTGATCCCGGGAAGCGGGTCGATTACCTCCTGGATTAGACGTTCCATCTCCTCGTTGGAGGAGGCCACCGCATGGACGTGGAGGCGATGGCTGCCGGTCACCCGGTAAATTTGAGTAACCACCTCATTTTGTCTGAGCCGTTCCGTCACATCGGCATAAGTATCCGGCAGTGTCTCGATCTCAAAATAGCAGGAGACGGCGCTGCCGATTTTTTGTGGGTTGATGATGGCGGTGTACTCCTCAATGATTCCTTTCTGTTCCATGGACTGGATCCGGGCTTTTACGGCTACCCGGGAGATGCCTACCCGCTCTCCGATTTCCGAGTAGGACATGCGGGCGTTTTCGATCAGCAGACGGATAATATTCTGGTCCAGTTCATCCATTCCATCTAAATACACAGCAGGTTCCTCCTTTCTAGGCCGTTGGATTTCTTTTTATAATTATATAGGGAATTCTCGATTTGTTCAATGGAAAATTGACTTTTGAGTATATATCTGATACTATACTTACAAAAGGAAAGATTGAAATTACGTTTAGAAAGAAGGGATGAGAATGAAGGGGGATTTGACAAGAGGGCCGGTGATGAGTTCCATGCTGCGCTTTGCCCTGCCCATGATACTGGGAAATATGCTGCAGCAGTGCTATAACGTGGCGGATACCCTGATTGTGGGGCGGTTTTTGGGATCCAATGCCCTGGCGGCGGTGGGATCCGCCTTTTCATTGATGACGTTTCTTACTTCTATTTTGCTGGGCCTGTGCATGGGAAGCGGAGCGCTCTTTTCCATCCAGTTCGGGCAGAGGGATGAGCGGGGGTTGAAAGAGAGTATTGCGGCTTCCTTTGTGCTGATCGGAGCGCTGACCGTTGTGCTGAACCTGGCATCATTCTGGGGAATTGACTGGATCATGGTCTTCCTGCGGGTGCCGGCGGAGGTGGCCGGCATGATGCGGGAATATCTGCTGGTGATTTTTGCGGGGATTGCAGCCACCTTCCTCTATAATTATTTTGCCTCCCTGCTGAGAGCAGTGGGCAATTCCCTGGTTCCGCTGTTGTTTCTGGCTGTGTCCGCCGTGATGAATATCGGACTGGATCTCTGGTTTGTGGTGGGGTTGAACCGGGGAGTGGCGGGAGCCGCCGAGGCCACGGTAATCTCCCAGTATGTCTCCGGTATCGGAATTGGGCTGTACACCTGGGTAAGGGTGCCATCGCTTCGAATTGGCCGCAGCCACTTTCGCATTCGTTTCCAGAGCATCCGGGAGATTGCCGGATTTTCGGTTCTCACCTGCCTGCAGCAGTCGGTGATGAATCTGGGGATCCTGATGGTGCAGGGACTGGTGAACAGCTTTGGTCCGGCTGTGATGGCGGCCTTTGCCGCCGCGGTAAAGATCGACGCCTTTGCCTACATGCCGGTTCAGGATTTTGGAAACGCCTTCTCCACCTTTATTGCCCAGAATTACGGGGCCAAAAAGCCGGACCGGATCCGGGCGGGCATCCGGGGAGCCGCTCTGACCTCGCTGGGATTCGGAGCGGCGGTTTCCCTTCTGGTGTGGCTGCTGGCCCGCCCGCTGATGCTGCTTTTTGTTGACGCGGGGGAGACCGCCGTGGTGGCGGAGGGGATTCGGTATCTGCACATTGAGGGAGCCTTCTACTGGGCCATCGGGGGCTTATTCCTCCTCTACGGACTGTACCGGGCCCTGGGAAAACCGGGCATGTCGGTGGTGCTCACGGTGATTTCACTGGGAACCAGGGTGGGACTGTCCTATCTGCTGTCCGCTGTCCCGGCCGTTGGCGTGGTGGGAATCTGGTGGTCGGTTCCCATCGGGTGGCTGCTGGCGGACGCAGTGGGCGTCATCTGGTATGAGATGATAACAAAACGGTCACAGGTTTCCAGCCTGGGAAAAGAGGCAGGAACCCTGTGACCGGGTGCGGATTGCTCGTTATTTGATTAATGAAAAGTCTGACTGGGCCGCGTTACTCTTTTCCGTGGAAGAAATGGCCAGCTTGGGAGGAGAGTTCCTCCTGGCTCATGGTCTTTGTCTCCTTGCCAGAACACAGTGCTTCGAAATTGTGAAAGATATGGCGCATGATGATCTCCTGCATGGGCTTGGCAAAAAGATTTCCCAGAGTCCGGGCAATCAGGTGGACGCCAGTGTGGATGTCCATCTCCACATTCAGGCTGACGCCGCCGGAGGCCTCGCTTAGAGACAGATAGATAAAATCATGGTTTACTTTTTTGTCGCTCTTGATTTCAATGGTTACGCGGTGCTGTGCCTCGTCGAAAGAGGCGGTGTAGTGATTGCAGGAGAGCTCTCTGCCGTCGGAGCCCTTGGCTCTGGTGTTCCACTCTGTATCAGAGAGAACCTCCACCGTGCTTCCAGGCTCCACATCCAGGCTGGCCGGACTGTGAAGGGCTTTCCAGCCCGTTTCCATTGAAAAAGGAAAATCTTTTGTACTGTTCAGTTTCATCTTTCACCCTCCTCAAAGTCATTTTTAAATCCAATATCATTATATTTCAATCATTACTATTTTTCTACTATATCTTTTATGCGGGATACGGGATGGAGTCGTATCCCACGAATTTTTTTCGCATAATTGGAAAAAGGACAATCCATACTATATCAGAAGAAGATGGTATGGAGGTAAAGGGAACATGAAAATTTTATTTTATGATACAAAAAAGTATGATCAGGCGTCCTTTGAACATGAGCTGGGCAGCTTTCCGGAGATTGAGCTGGAGTTTTTGGAAACAGATCTGAACCGCAGAACTGCAAAGTTGGCCGCCGGGTATGAGGCGGTCTGCGCCTTTGTAAATTCTCAGATCGGGGCGGACACGGTGTCCGCGCTGGCAGACTGTGGCGTGAGGCTGGTTCTGATGCGGTGTGCCGGATTCAACAATGTGGATCTGGAGAGCGCCCGGGAGGCCGGACTCACAGTGCTGCGGGTGCCCGGTTATTCTCCCGAGGCGGTGGCGGAACACGCCATGGCTCTGACCCTGGCCGTGTGCAGGCGGCTGCACAAGAGCTATATCAAGGTGAGGGAGAACAATTTCAGCCTGGTGGGGCTTACCGGTGTGAACCTCCACGGAAGGACGGCGGGCATCATCGGAACGGGAAAAATCGGCGCTGCCATGTGCCGGATCTGCCGGGGCTTCGGCATGAAGGTGATTGCCTATGACAGCTACCATAATCCGGATCTGGACTTTGTAGACTACCTGGACTTTGAGCAGGTATTGCGGGAGAGCGACCTGATTTCCCTGCACTGTCCCCTGACAGATGACAATTATCATATGATCAACCGGAACACCATTGAGCAGATGAAGGATCAGGTGATCCTGATCAATACCTCCCGGGGCGCCCTCATTGACACGGAGGATCTCATCAGGGGTATCCAGGCAAGAAAATTTTTCGGCGTAGGTCTGGACGTGTACGAGGAGGAGACAAAGAATGTGTTTGAAAACCGGGAGGATGTGATTTTGGAGAACTGCGTAGTGGGCAGGCTGCTCTCTTTTCCCAATGTGATTGTCACCTCCCATCAGGGTTTTCTCACCCAGGAAGCACTGATGGCTATCAGCCGCACCACCCTTCAGAATGCGATGGATTTTGCCAATCACACTGTAAAAAAAGAAAATGAAGTAATATAATAG
>DBFBJF010000396.1:0-2503 GCA_048203265.1 Candidatus Merdiplasma sp. | reverse complement strand
AGGTAAAGGGGGTAAAGCAGTGGGCGTAGGAATCTTTGATAATCAGAAGCCTTCTGCCTGTCCCTGCATTCGTCTTGGCCTCAATCAGGCCGTAATTTCCTCCATAATACACAGAATACTTGTCCTTGGAATCCAGCACCTGCATCTGGTAGACGGTGCTTCTCACATCATCTGACCGGTTGTAGGTCAAAAGATAGGATACCGGGTCCGCCGGTTCAAAGATTTCCAGCGTATCCGGGCGTATCCGAATCCCCACCTTGGAAGCCACAGTTCCCTCAAACTCATCACTGACTGTGGTGATCTCATACTCGTCCAGGGAAGTCTCCCCCAGCCCTTTTTCCTTGATCCACTCGGCGTATACATAGTAGGCCGCCAGAGTTTTCCAGTGATGGTCTGTGCGATAATAGATTTCCTCGTCCTTGTGCTGTTGAAGCACCCGGGAGGTATCAAACCATACTCCATCCGGCAGAGCGTTTCGGATCTGCTCCAGATAATCCTCCTCATCGTAGGGGGAGGCGAAGGGAGGCAGCTTATCCCGCAGTATATCCACCGCATTAGGCACCACCATAGCAGTCAAATGTTCACTGCCATAGGTCTCGCTCATCTTCTCCATAAATGCGGCCAGATAGGTAATATTTGCCTGGGCCTGCTCTGTCTCAAAGGAACCGGTATGCTTCTCAATCAGATAGTCGTCGTCCGCGAAATAAATATCGTTGGTTTCCTGCCGAAGCGTCAGGCGCTCCACCGTGGTTTTCAGTCCGATCCATCCGTCACGGAACACAAACTGATCCGTCAGATAGTTCTCGTAGTTTGTGGCGAAATCTCCTGACAGGAGCGAGGGCAGGGTGAGCGTGGGCATGGATGCCAACGCCCGGTTCTCATTCTCTGAAAAATCCCGGTCCTGCTTCAGAAGGGTAGCCGCCGTGAGTCCAAAAATAATCACCAAAAAAAATGTCACAATATTCCAGGATTGCTTTCTATTCATGTCGGTCTGTCACTCCTCTTAAAATCTGAAGTAAAGAAACGGATTATAGGACGCGTCCACCAGATATGCCACCGAGAGCAGGAATACTACTCCATAGAACAGGCACCGGAGTGTGATGCAGACCCAGTCTCGGTCTCTCACCTTCTCCAGCAGCCGGTTTGCCAATTTGGCCGGAAGCGTGGTGGAACCCAAAATCAACAGGAGCAGCAATACCCCATTATTATATAGAAGGTAAATGGTCTCACGGTTAAGAAATCCGCCGCTTCCAAACATCGCGCCCAGAAAGTTTATTCCCGAACCCACCTGGTCATACACGAAGATATACCATCCCAGCATGACAAAAAACAGACAGTATACATGCCGGACCCATCCGGGAAGCCGCTCCAGGAAGCGGTTCAGAACCAGCTTTTCCAGCAAAAGCAGCACACCATAGTAGATCCCCCAGATCAGGAAGTTCCAGTCGGCGCCATGCCAGATACCGGTGAGAAACCATACCACCATGGTATTGCGGATCAGCTTCGCCGTTCCCTTCCGGTTTCCCCCCAGGGGTATGTACACGTACTCGCGGAACCAGGTTCCCAGAGAAATGTGCCATCTTCTCCAGAACTCCGTGATGCTCTTGGACTGATACGGATAATTGAAATTTTCCAGGAAGTGGAAGCCAAACATCTCTCCCAGCCCGATAGCCATATCCGAGTAGGCTGAAAAGTCAAAATAAATCTGGAAGGTGTAGGCGGCAATGCCAAGCCAGGCAGTCAGCGCCGGGACACTGCTTACATTCATGGCATTGATGGTATCCCACAGGGCGCCCGCGTTGTTGGCCAGCAGAACCTTTTTGCCCAGTCCCACCATAAAGCGGTTGACGCCCTCCGCAAACTGCTCCGCCGTCTCTGTTCTGTGCCGCAGCTGCTTGTCGATGGTTTTATACTGAACTATAGGTCCGGCAATCAGCTGGGGAAACATAGTCACATAGGCTCCGTAGGAAATGATATTCTTCTGGACCTGCGCTGCCCCCCGGTACACATCAATCACATAGGAAATCGTCTGAAAAGTATAAAAAGAAATACCAATGGGCAGAGCCAGATTCAGCAGGGTAATGTTCAGCCCTGTCACCTGTCTCACGGTTCTGAGCACAAAATCTGTGTACTTAAAGAAGCCCAGCAGACCCAGACCGAAACCCACAGACACAATCAATGAGATTTTTGCCCCTCTCTGCCGCCCCTGTTCCATAAAATAATGGACGGCCCTTCCGCCCAGATAGGTGCTGAGTATGGATACGATCATCAATACCACATAGACCGGTTCTCCCCAGGCGTAGAAAATAAGACTGACCGCCAGCAGGACAAAATTTCTGGCCGGTCTGGGGGAAATAAAGTAGAGCAGCAACACTGCCGGTAAAAATCGAAACAAAAATAGTAAACTGCTGAAAACCATACTGTACTTCTCTCTTTCGTATCTGTTATTTTCCGCCGTGCAGCGGCTTTTTCAAAGATATTAACATTTCTTAATTCTTTTCGG
>DBFBJF010000395.1:0-8861 GCA_048203265.1 Candidatus Merdiplasma sp. | reverse complement strand
ATGGTTGGGCCTTGTGATTTGTAGGGGAAGTTTACTGTGATGCAGTAAATGATAAAAAAATAAACTGCAGCAGAAAGGAGACAGAAAATGAGGAACAGAAGAAAATGGATCGCAGCACTGTGTTCGGTAGCGATGGTGGCGGCGCTGGCCACCTGCGTGTCAGCGGAGGAAGCGGCGGAAGAAGAGATTGTCACAGAGGCGGAAGCGGATGAAGAAACCGTGGCCACAGAGCCGGAGCGGGCAGCCCAGGTGATTGTGGCGGAGGAAGAAGTGGAAGACACAGACGGAGAACCCGGTGTGAGGAAGGTTTATACGGTGAACCACATTTACGGTGACGGACAGAAGGTGAGCAATGTTATCGTAGAGTATAATACGGCAATCTCTGCGGACAGCCTTACCCTGGATACTTTTGAGGTAAAAGACCGGACGATTACCGCTGTTCACACGAACGATGAGTGCGATGTGACAGAGGAAAACACAGATGGCAACTATGTGGTTCTTGATCTGGAGATCCAGAGCCCCCTCCTGGATGACAAGTACGCGACGGACGGCAGAATTCAGGGAATGACAGTGATTGACAGCGCCACAGTGATTCAGCACCTGGATATTACCGCCACAGACGGCACCGTGATTGCCGGCAGCGAGGAGGAGCATGCCACCTCAGCCGGAGACGGCGGAATTATGGGCAATGACGCGGTGATCACACCGGATCTGGACAAGTTTGATGACAATCATTATTTCAATGATCCGGACAGCCATACCGTGCTGCACTACAACTTCTATAAGCCGGAAGGCTATCTGGAGTCCGGAGAGGAGTATCCTCTGGTTCTCTTTATCCCGGATGCCAGCGCGGTGGGCGACAGCTGGGAGTACATTCTTCAGCAGGGCAATGGCGGCACAGTGTGGACTTCCGAGGAATGGCAGGCTGAAAATCCCTGCTTCGTGGTGACCATGATTTATGCCGACAAGTACATCAATGATTACTGGGAGTATTATGAGGATTATATGTTTGGAACCATGAATCTGATCCGCTATCTGGAGGAAGAATATCCGGTTGATACCAGCAGAGTCTATACCACCGGACAGTCCATGGGCTGCATGGCCTCCATGGTAATGATGGAGAAGGATCCGGATCTGTTCGCGGCAGCTTACATCATGGCCGGGCAGTGGGATCCGGAACAGGTGAAGGATATTAAGGATCAGAATCTGCTTCTTCTGGTGTCAGAGGATGATCCGGCCTGCGAACGGCTGGACAAGAATGTGGCCAAGTGGGAAGAAGAGGGCGGCGTTGTGGCAAGAGCCACTTTCGAGGGAATTGCCGATCCGGAAGAGCAGGCTGCAGTGATTGATGAGGCGCTCTCCTCAGACGCGAATATCTGCTATCTGAAGATTGCCTCCGGCACGGGCAGCATGGATCTGGATGGAAACGCTCTGAACGGAAGCCACAGAATGACCTGGAGACTGGGATATGATCTGCCGGGCGTAAAAGAATGGCTGTTTTCACAGACCAAATAAGGATACTTGAAGAATAAGAGGAGCTGCCCGCCTCTGGAGACGGGCGGCTCCTCCTGTGTTATGAAGAGCAGATCGGATAGATAGGAGGACAATTTGAGAGCAGGAGGAAGACGAGGCCATTACGGCTATGGAAATCATGAAGAGCGGGGCAGGAGGCAGAAGCCGGATCATCCCCACGGCCGCGGAGGACATCCCGAGAGGAAGGGATACCGGGCATTGGTGGAGAAGCCGGGAACTCATCTGCTGTTTATCGGATCCCATTCCTGTACGCGCCACAAGGGAACCATGAAACTGGAACTGCAGCAGGAAGGAAAGCTGACGTTTCTGATTTTGGAGGAAATTGACTGGATCACAGGAGGATATCTGGAGCAGATCCGTGAGGCTGCCAGGGAGACCGCGCGGACGGTGAAGCCGGAGAGCCTGATTCTGTTTGGAGGCTGTCAGATTGAACTGCTGTCCATGGACTACGAGGCCATGACCAGGGAACTTTCAGAGGAGCTGGCCATAGAGGTACGCTTTCATAAGGGCTGCCATCTGACGGGCTATGATCCGGACGCCACGGAATAGGGGGGAGAAGAAAATGGCAAAAATATGGAAAAAACTGCCGCCGCTTCTGGCAGATAATTTCGGCATGATTGAGGTAATCAACCAGACAGACGGAATGGGAATCATCGATGACTGTTCCGAATACAGGACCAGCCCGGACCGCCACAGCAAGGAAGACCCCAGGATGCGTGTGGTACACACCGGGATTAGTTCAGAGGATGTGGTATCCGGAACCAGACAGAAGGTGCTGGACACGTTCAGAGAATGCGAGCCCTATTTTCATCCGGGTTTTGTTCTGCTGAGCACAGGTCCCTGTTCTGCCATGATCGGGACGGATTTGGAGGAAATCGCGGAGACGATAGAGGAAGAGTCCGGTATCCCTGCCGGGCGGGTTAAGCTGACCGGGCAGAAAACCTACGATGTGGGAATATCGGAAACCCTGCTGGAATTGGCAAAGCTGCTGGTAAAACCGGGAAAGGAACTGCGGGAGAGCGTCAATATTCTGGGAGGGACACAACTGGACTGGCAGAAAGAGACTGCAGCCGGTTTCCGGCGATGGCTGGAAGAAAGAGGGATTCCTGTGACTGCGGCTCTGGGAGGAGCGGAAACCGCGAAAAACATAGAAAGAGCGGCGGAGGCCTCCGTGAATTTGGTGGTGACTGCCTCAGGCCTGGCGGCGGCAAAGTACCTGAAAACCAAGTACAATACGCCCTATCTTGTGATGGCGCCCTTTGGAAGAAGCTGGACCGGCCTGATGCTGGAGGCGGTCCGAACGAAAGAGCAGCCCGGGAGCTGTCCCCAGGGAGAATATTCCCGGCCCCAGGTTTTAATCATCGGTGAGCAGCTGATGGCAAATGCCATTCGGGAAACACTGTATCGCGATTATGGAATGAGAGAAATTCAGGTGTGCACCTTTTACCGGTTTGAAAAAAGCCTGGCCCTGCCGGGGGACCGGAGGATAAAGGGTGAGGAGGATGCCCGGGAGCTTTTGGAAAGTGAGGGACTTCACACGATAATTGCCGATCCGCTGCTGCGCTGTTTTGCATCTCCCTCGTGCAGGTGGATCAATCTTCCTCATAAAGCCTTTGAACTGTACGGAAAGAATTTGACGCTGCCCTTACTTTTGGGGGATAACCTGAACCGGTGGCTGGACGGCCAGTTAGGATAGGGGAGAGGGGCGGATGCAAGAGGGCAGAACAGGAGGAAAAAAAGTATGAGACAGATTGCCATATACGGAAAGGGTGGGATCGGAAAATCCACCACAACACAGAATTTAGCTGCGGCCTTGGCGGAGCAGGGAAAGCGGCTGCTCTTAATCGGATGCGATCCGAAGGCAGATTCCACCAGGCTGATCCTGGGAGGAATGGCAAAGGCCACCGTGCTGGATACCATGCGCTCCAAGGAGGAAGAAGAAATTGAGGTGGAAGACCTGGTCAGCGTGGGCTTCGGCGGCATTAAGGCGGTGGAATCCGGAGGCCCGGAGCCGGGCGTGGGCTGCGCCGGACGGGGGATCGTGACGGCCATAAATAAGCTGGAAGAACTGGGAGTCTACGAAGAGGAACTGGACTATGTTTTTTACGATGTTCTGGGAGATGTGGTATGCGGAGGCTTTGCCATGCCGATCCGGGAAGGAAAGGCCCAGGAAATCTACATCGTCTGCTCCGGGGAGATGATGTCCCTTTACGCGGCCAACAATATCTGCAAAGGGATCCGGCGGTATGCGGCCTCCGGCAAGACAAAGCTGGGAGGGCTGATCTGCAATTCCCGCATGGTGGATCATGAACGGGAGCTGGTGGAGGAATTCGCAGAGAAGCTGAATACCCGGATGATTTATTTCCTGCCCAGGGATAACGTGGTACAGCGGGCGGAGTGCCGGAGAAAGACGGTGATCGAATACGAGCCGGACTGCAGGCAGGCGGGAGAATACCGGACTCTGGCCAGAACCATAGAAGAAAATCAGCGGTATGCGATACCGGATCCTCTGCAGACAGATGAACTGGAAGCACTGCTGGAAAAACATATGTCCAGTCAAATTTAACAAAAAAGGCAATGGTATAGGAAGAAAATTGTTCAATTTCTATTTTGGAAATTATAAAAAATGAAACGGAATTGATTGAGCTTTGGTAATTTTATATAATTTAACCATCAAAAACAGAAACGGAGGGTTTTACTAATGAAGGCAAAAAGAACGATGACGCTGCTTCTGACAGCGGCAATGGCGGTTGGCACCTGCTTCTCGGCTCTGGCATCTGAGGATGAAATACAGATTGATTCGTCGGTTCCTGTGGAAGGAACCACCCAGGCGGGCAAGGTGGTTGTGGCAGTGGATGATGACTCCTTTACCATCGGACCCTGGGGAAGCGACTCCTCAGTGCGTGACTGGACAGAGGCTACGATTTGGGCTCACCTCTGCTATCGTCCCTTCATCGGAGCTATGTTGGAAAACGATGAGCTTCAGATGTACGCAGCGAAGTCTGTGACAAAGGTGGACGATGCCACCTACGAGGTTGAGATTTATGACAATATCGTGGACAGCCAGGGAAATGCCATCACGGCATCTGATGTAGTTTACAGCTATGACAAACTGGCAGAGCTGGGATTTGTGTCTGAGATTTCTCTTTATTATGGAAGTTCCGAGGCCACCGGCGATTACACATTGACCATCAACCTGAAGGATAGCAGTGAGGGTGCCATCGAGGCGGTTCTGTGTGACTGTTCCATTGCCAGCCAGTCCTGGTATGAGAACGCCACAGAGGATGAGATTAACTCCAATCCCGCTACCACAGGCGCTTATATTATTACTGACATGGTAACCGGATCCGGCGTGACGCTGGAGGCGAAAGATGATTATTGGAAGACTGAGGACAAGGCAGACGCTGAGTTCCAGAACGTGAAGGAAATTGAGATCCGCTGCATCACAGAGGCTTCCTCCAGAACCATTGCTCTGGAAAACGGCGAGATCGATATGGCTGAGATTTCCTCCGAGGAAGTAGGCCGTTTCGAAGATAATGAAGATTACAATGTAACGAAGTACCTCAACGGTATGACTCAGTACCTGATCTTCAACTGCAGCGAAGGACATCCCTGCTCAGATGTGAATGTACGTCTCGGTGTTGCCTATGCGTTTGATGCTTACAATATGTCCCTCTCCGCCGGTGAGTGCGTGATGAGCCATGATGTGGCTCCCAACCTGGGACCGGATTACGTGGATGCATGGGATGAGGAAGAGTATTTCGAGTATAACCTGGATCTGGCGAAAGAGTACCTGGCAGCAGCAGGATACGACGAGAGCAATCCTCTGGTGCTCAGCTTCCTGAACAGCTCTCAGGCTCCTCAGCAGCCCTACGTTGCTCTGCAGTCCATGCTGGCTGAGGCCAACATTGTTCTGAATATCGACAGCCAGGACCGTGCAGCAAGACAGGCGATCCAGAACGATCCCACCGCATGGGATATGTGTGAGTATTCCAACGCTGTGGCAGACTTTACCACCACTTTCTGGAATGACCTGTTCGGCGGCGAGAACAACCAGTGCTTCGTGGAAGATGAGACCATGCAGGAACTCCTGGCAGCAGCTATCGCGGACAGAAGCGAGGAGAATATGAATGCGTTCCATGAGTATATCAAAGAGCAGGCGTACATTGTTGGCGCTTACACTGAGGTAAGATCCATCGTCAGCACTGCCGGTATTACAGACATCGCTCTTCAGAAACTGAATCCGCTGCTCAATGCCATGACATTTACAGAGGACTATGTATCTGTAGAGGGCTGATTTTCGGAATGAACAGCCGATAGGTTAGATGAATGATTGAAAAACAGCGCTGTATGATAGAAATGTTCCATATGCAGCGCTGTTTTGTTACACAGGAAAAGGACCTTTTGTCAGGAAAGGAAGTACGTCCATGATACGATATGTGGTAAAACGATTGTTGATCATGATTCCGACGTTGCTGGCGGTCGGTATTATCATGTTTACGTTAATGAATTTTGTCCCGGGTGACCCGGCACAGCTGGCTCTGGGATCCGGCGTACACACGGAGGCGGAAATTGAGGCAAAGAGAGTTGCCCTTGGTCTTGACCGGCCGTTTGTGGTCCGGCTGGTGGAATATGTGAAGAACATTTTCCTGCATTTTGATTTCGGCAAGTCCCTCATCGATGGAACGGATATTAAGTGGGAGCTGATGAAACGATTCCCACACACGGCCAAGATAGCGGTATTCAGTATATTACTGACCGTCATTGTGGGCCTGCCCCTGGGAATTTACACGGCAGTACACGCCAACTCCCTGGGGGACCGGGTATCACTGCTGGTCACGCTGTTGTTTGACTGTATGCCCAGCTTCTGGACGGCTCTGATATTGGTACTGCTATTCTCACTAAAATTGGGGTGGCTGCCATCTTCCGGAGCCAAATCGCTGAGTTACTTTATCTTGCCCACCATTGCCAACTCCCTGGGAGGACTGGCAGGATTTACCAGGCAGGTGCGTGCCAGCATGCTTGAGGTGGTCAAATCAGATTATGTGACCACAGCCAGATCCAAGGGACTCCCGGAGCGGGAGGTTATTTACGGTCACGCTCTGCCCAATGCGCTGATCCCGATCCTGACTGTGATCGGTATGAGATTTGGTTCCATGCTGGGCGGCGCCACCATCATCGAGGTGGTATTCTCCATCCCCGGTCTTGGGCAGTATCTGGTAAACAGCATTAATAACCGGGATTATAACGCATGTACCGGAGGAATTATTTTTATTGCATTTACATTTGCACTGATCATGCTGCTGACAGATTTGTTGTATGCCTTTGCGGATCCCCGCATTAAGGCGCAGTACGTATCCTCAAGTAAGAAGAAGGTGAAATAATGGCGGAAGAATTGAAAACAAAACAACACAGACATCATGAACACGGCGGAAAACATAAGAAAAAAGGAAGACGGCATCACATTGACGCCAGTATCAAGCCGGGCTCAGCGAAGTACGTGTGGGCCAGTATTTCCCACAATAAAGGCGCCATATTCGGAATGGTATTCCTGGTATTGATCGTTGCTCTCTCTTTGCTGTCACCGGTCATCTGCAGATACGATTTTTCAGCCACTGACTTTGCCAACATGAAGGCCTGGCCGTCCCTGGAGCATCTGTTCGGAACCGATGATCTGGGACGTGACATCCTCTCCCGTGTACTGTACGGAGCCAGATATACGCTGATCATCGGCTTGCTGTCCACTGTACTCTCCGCGATTATCGGAGTGGTGATGGGCGCCATTGCCGGATATTTTGGCGGCGTGATTGATTCTGCAATCATGCGTTTCCTGGATCTGTTTCAGGCGTTCCCGTCCCTGGTTCTGGCCATGGCATTCTGCGCTGTATTCGGAACCGGAGTGGATAAATGTATCCTGGCCCTTGGTATTACCGGAATTCCCGGATTTGCCCGGCTGATGAGGGCAAATATCCTGCGCATCCGAAGTATGGAGTATATTGAGGCCGCCACCACCATCAACTGTCCTGTTTGGAAAAACATCGTCCATCATATTATTCCCAACGCGATTTCACCCATTATCGTTGAGATCGCCATGAGTATCAGCAGAAACGGTCTGTCCGCCTCCTCTCTGAGTTTCCTGGGACTTGGCGTGCAGGAGCCGAAGCCGGAGTGGGGGCAGATGTTGGCGGCAACCCGTAACTACATTCGAGACTATCCGTATATGGTAATCATTCCCGGTATTTTCATTGTGCTCACCGTGCTGAGCTTCAACCTGATTGGTGATGCTTTCCGGGATGCGCTGGATCCAAACTTTAAAGATTGATGAGGAATAAGAGATGGCAGAAACGAAAGAAAAGTTTTTTAAAATTGAAAATCTGACAGTGAAATATCATTCCGGGAATTCCATCATCCATGCGGTGAATGATGTTTCGCTGGAGTTAAACGAGGGAGAAACCCTTGGCCTGGTGGGCGAGACAGGAGCAGGGAAAACTACGATAGCAAAATCGGTTCTGCGCATTCTTCCGGAGCAGTCTGTGGAAAGCGTAGAGGGAAAAATCCTGTTTGATGGGAAATCCATTCTGGACATGGGGGATAAGGAGCTGCAGGCTCTGAGGGGAAAATCCATCTCCATGATTTTCCAGGATCCCATGACTGCCCTGAACCCGGTAAAAACGGTTGTGTCTCAGATTGCCGAGGGGTATAAGCTGCATCAGAACTGTTCCAAGGCTGAGGCTAATCAGCGGGCCATTGAGATGCTGGAGATGGTGGGGATCGGCGCCGACCGCGCGGGTGAGTACCCCCATCAGTTTTCCGGCGGAATGAAGCAGAGGGTGGTAATTGCCCTGGCTCTGGCATGCTCCCCGAAGCTGCTTCTGGCAGATGAACCCACCACAGCCTTGGATGTGACCATTCAGGCCCAGGTGCTGGATCTGATTAAAGATCTGAGAAATAAACTGGGAACGGCGATGATTCTGATTACCCACGATCTGGGCGTGGTGGCCGAGGTATGTGATAAGGTGGCGGTGATTTACGCTGGAAGAATCATTGAGGAGGGAACGCTGGAAGATATTTACGACCATCCCACCCATCCCTATACCTGCGGGCTTTTTGCGGCGCTTCCCAACATGGAGGTGGATGTGGAGCGGCTTTCTCCCATTGAGGGGCTGCCCCCGGATCCTTCCGAGATCCGCGAACACTGCGACTTTATGGAACGGTGCCCCTATGCCTGCGGAAAATGCAGGAAGTATGACAACCGGATGATTGAGATGACGAAGGGACATCTGGTCAGATGCTGGATGGCGAAAGAGGAGGTGTGACCGGTGGCAGTA
>DBFBJF010000394.1:0-10437 GCA_048203265.1 Candidatus Merdiplasma sp. | reverse complement strand
TGAATATTCTGCGGTGGCGGAGCCACCCAATCTCCTGGAATAGAGCCACAGGATCCATTATCAAGAGCCAGTCGTCCGATGGCGGGAGCCATGACTTGTGTCGTGGCTCCCAGTTGGATGATTTAGTTTTTGATCGCCCGTTTCCTTTGCCGCATGGAAACATCCCCGTCAATCCGCATGGTATAGGCAGATGGGATAATACGGTCAAGGATGGAATCGGCAAGGGCACTGCCTCCTAATCTTTCATGCCAGCCTTCCGGCATGAACTGGGAACAGAAGATGGTGGAGGTCTGGCCACAGCGGTATTCCATCAGTTCCAACAGATCCCGTTGCTCCTGATCGGAAGCAGGGATCAAAAGGAATTCATCAAGAATCACAAGTGGAAGCTTTTGAAACTGCTTCATTACTTGATGATATTTTCCCTGTATCCTCGCTGCTTCCAGTTCGCTGAACAGTTCCGGCAGACGGATATATCTGGTCTTATATCCGGATTGGCAGGCGTTGACTCCCAGTGCATTAGCAATAAAGCTTTTGCCGGTACCTGTAGCCCCGATCAGAATGACATTCAGCCCTTGGCGGATGTAGTCATTATCCGCCAGGCTCTCCAGAAGCTCCCGGTTCAGGTGCCGGTCCGGCAGATAATCAATGTTTCCAAGAAATGCAGATGAGTCAGAGAACTTCGCGTTCTTGATCAATCTTTTGATATTGTGATTATGCCGGGAATCGTATTCCGCATCAACCAACAGCATGAGACGTTCATGGAAGGACATGGAGCCGTATTCAGCCTCCTGGTCGATCTGTTTTTCATAAGCTTCCGCAAAGGCAGGCAGCCTCATAGACTTTAACTTTTTCACCGTATCATTTTTCATGGCTGCCACCTCCGTAATAAGAAGCTCCACGGACCAGGGCATAGCTTTCGTCATGGATAGCCTCAGAGGATTGGTTTGATGGGCCAGCAGCCTTATCATTGCCGGATTCCAGGATCAGGCGGATATTCTTATAACGCGGGCTGGGGATCCGCTCCAACGCTGCTTTGCAGGCATGTTCCAATCTTCCCGGAGTATATTTATCAGCCAGTTTCAGGAGAGACAGGCTGCCCTTATAAGCCTGCTCTTCGATCCGGTAGGAATCAAAGATCCCCTGGATCACCTGATGGGTTGACTCACCGATACCAGATGCCCACTTAAGGAACCTTGCCTTATCCCATTCACTGTACAGCTGATGGTTGACAGGCATGTGCTCCGGGATTGTGGAGTACTGCCCGCGGCGTCCATAAAGACGTTTGTGGCTACAGATCCGATTCCCTTTGTAATAAACCTCAATGCTGCTCTTGGTGTACCGGACATCCACTTTCTTGTGCACATACTCATAAGGAACCGAATAGTTCTGAAAATCTATGGCGATGTGGTAGTTCAGCTGAACGGTAGCGGATTTCCATTGGGCAAACTCATATGGATATCTGGGAAGCGGCTGTAAAAATGGAAGTTCCTCTTCCAGAAATACAGAGTGACGGGAACCGTCTTTTTTCTGGAAAGGAGCCTCGTTGAATCGATCCAGTTCCTTTCGGATTGCTGCATTCATAGTGTGGATATCAAAAAATTTCCGGTTCCGCAGACGGGCAATGATGTGGGAAGTCAGATTTCCAACACTCCCTTCTACAGCTGCTTTATCACGTGGGGCCAACACCCGGGCGGGAAGCAATGCAGTGTGATAGTGATCCGCCAGCTCCTGGTAAGAGCGGTTTACGACTGGATCCTCGTATTTTCTGTTGCTAAGGATCCCAACCTTCAGATTATCCGGGGTCAGGATCCTGGTGGCACCGCCGAAGAACTCATACATAGCGATATGCGCATTGATCCAGTCCTCCTCTTTCATGGTACGGCATGCCTGCGCATAGCAGTACATGCTGAAAGGCAGTGTCGCTACAAACAGATAAACCTTGCTGCTGTTCCCAGAAACCTTATCATAAAGGGGCAGCGCGGTCCCAGCCCAATCGACCATCAGCTTGTCACCAGGTTTATGCTGGATATGCATGGTAAGCTTATTTTTCGAAACATAATCCTGATAGAACTTGCAGTATTGGGAATAGCCGTATGGCGGTTTTCCGGCATTCCGGCAGGTATCAACATACTCCTGCCATAACAGCTTTAATGTTACGCCGCTTTTCAATAATTCCTTATGAATATAAGGAAAATCCGGTGCGACCAGCGTTGGGAGCAATGCTTCTTCTGGAAAAAGTGTATTGTGGATTTCCATTTCTTCCATGGATTCCAGTGCATCTTTCGATAACTGGTGAGCTGAGGCTGCTTTCGCCACCTTAGCAACCGTATTCCTGGATACGCACAAGGTACTGGCAATGCGCCGTTGGCTACAACCATCCAGCAGCAACTGTAAAATTTGTTTTTCTTTGGACATTTGATCGTCCTCCTCTCAAAGTATTACGGATTCATCCGTTAGGATGATTGTATTGCTTCAAGAGGTGGCTCTCAACAGCGGATTGCCCTTATAATTCAGGTGGCTCTATCGTTCGGAATGGATGGCTCTCTATAACGGATTGGGTGGCTCTGAGGCCACGGAATACTCAGCCGTTCTTCATCAGCACCACCCCCATTCTATGTAGAATAGAGGAAAAGTATATGTTGAGATAATAAGACAAGTTGCAAAAAGTGAGGCCGAGAATGATGAAACCGCTGAATGAATATTTGAAACTTCCTTATCGAATGGAAATTGTTGAGGATCAGGAGGAAGGCGGATATGTCGTTTCATTACCTGATCTGCCCGGATGCATTACCTGTGGGGAAACCATTGAAAGCGCCGTTGCCAATGCTGAGGATGCAAAAAAAGCATGGATAGTGGCAGCTATGGAAGAAGATCTTCCCATTCATGAACCTGACAATCTGGGCGATTATTCCGGGCAGTTTAATTAAGAATTCCCAAAAGTCTTCACCGCTCTCCTGCGGAGCATTCAAAACGGGGAGCGGCATGCGCTCTTCCCCGGCTTTTTACGCCTATTTTTATACATAGACATTTTCCTGCGCGGGAAGATCATGGAACGGATCAAAAGAACCGCCGTGGAACAGATTTTTTCATAAAAGGCCCGTTTCCTGCATAGCTCCCGATTTCCCAACCCTCCACTGCTTACATACATTATAAAGAACATCAACTAAACAAGGTATGAGCAATCATGGAAAAATATATCTCAACATCCCTGGAAACCCATCTGTTTTTCGGGCGGATTATGAAAGAGCATGCGCTGTTTCTCCAGGCTGCCTTTCCGGCTGGAGAAACGGGGTACAGAACCAGAGCGAACCGGTACCGTGATGAATTCGAAAAAATACTGAGGCACACCGTCTGTCTTGCAGATGGAATGGTTGGAGAAGATGTTCTGTGCTCTGGAGAGGTGTTCACGGAATTTACCGTAATGGCCGAGCAGCAGACGGGAAAGCTTACAAAAATTCCCATTGATTTCCGTATCACGCAGGCGGAGCAGAGGCTGCGGAAACTGTATGGATGCAGGAATGGCAGGACGGATACGCCAGCTGAATCACCATGTTCTGCGTTTGCTTGGGGGACTGATTTCGTTTAAGGAGCAGATCCTGCGGGAGGTCACTTCCTGCAGATTATACACAGCAAATTATCCTCTGCTGATTGAGCACATCATCCGGGAGGCAAAATTATATCAGCAGATTGTATCCATGCTGGAGGAAGGCACCTGCGCGTCATCAGAGAATATTTCCGGAACGGAGCAATTCTGGAATCAGATTATGATGGAACATGCGCTCTTCATACGGGGGCTGCTGGATCCCACAGAGTGTGAACTCATAAAAACGGCAGATTTGTTTGCCGGGGATTACTGCCGGCTGCTGGAAGAAGCAAAGAGGCAGGACTGCAGGGCCATGAACGGAATGTGGAGAAAAACGCTGGAAACCACAAAACGGTACCGCGATTTTAAAGCGGCAGGTACAAAAGGTATCACCGGATGCGAGGTGCGTTCCGTGATCCTTCCCCTGCTGGCGGATCACGCGCTCCGGGAAGCGAATCACTACCTTCGAATTCTGCAGGAAGAAGGAGAATAAACCATGCGCCTGTGTCAATATCCCTGTGAAAAGGTGGCAGCGGAGAATCTAACCCCCGTGGTCCTTCCCGCAGCTGCCGTACCGTGGGAATATCACTGCCGGGTTCGCTGCCCGCAGAATAGTTCGCTGCCCGCAAAGTAAAGCGATGGGGCTCTTCACAGAAGCCTTTCCCATCCCATATGCTGAGAGCGCCTTCTCCCAGGATTATGGGAGAAAACGCCCTCCTTTTCTAACGTTCATTTCTCAGTTTTTTGGCATAGCCGGGATCGCGCCTTTTTTCTCCACACAAAGGCTGGCCACCGCATTGCCAAACCGGGCGTATTGCGCCAGTTCTTCCTTGGTCAGTTCATCCGGCCGCTTTTCTGAAGTGCTGATTTTGTACAGGAAGCCACCCCAGAAGGAATCCCCCGCTCCGTTGGTGTCTGCCACACGGGTCACCGCAAAGCCCGGAACTAGGCAGCCTCCCCCTTTCCCGTAGAGATATGCCCCCTTGTCCCCCAGGGTAATCACCACGATTTTTACTCCCTGTTGATATAAAGCTTCTGCGGCCTTCTGCACATCCCTGCAGTCTGTCAGCAGCTCCGTCTCCTCCTCCGAAATCTTCATCAGATCCGCATAGGGAATCAGGCTTCTCATGTGCTGCTTCGCCGTCTCCTCGTCCTTCCACAGGGAGGCCCAGTAATTGAGATCATAGGAAATAACGCTCCCATTATTCTTTGCCCGCTTCACCGCGTAAAAGGTGGTATCCCTGGCCGGCTGGTCTGTCAGTGACAAAGATCCCACGTGAAAGATGTTGGTGTTGTCCAAAACGTCTATCTCCACTTCTTCTTTTCGGATCTTCGTATCCGCTCCCGGCTTTCTGGCGAAGGAGAACGCGCGCTCACTGGCTTCATTCACCTCCACGAAAGCCAGGGTGGTAAAATACTGATCATCCAAAATCAGTCCAGATGTATCCACGTGTTCCTTCTGCAGGGTTGACCGGAGAAATTCTCCATGCATATCTTTTCCAGCTTTTCCGATAAACGCGGTATGGGCTCCCAGTTTTCCGGCCGCCATGGTCATTGCCACCACTGCTGCCCCACCGACGCGCGGATCAGCGCCGCAATCAGAAACGCCACAAAGGGCGTTCCCAGAAATTCCAGGGCCGGGCGGACCGCGTCAATCCCCGGAATGTATTCTGAAATTATACTGCACAGGATCAAAACCAAGGGCACAAGAATAATGCACAGCACAGTGGAGAATGCGGGAAGATTGCCATCCTCCGCCTCCCGCACCTCCTGAATATTGGAGGGAAGTCCGGTGCTGATACGGTTTCCGATAAATTTTGACCACAAAATTCCGGCAAAAATCAAGGACAGAATACCCACCGGCACTCCCACCACAATCATCACTCCCAAATCCGCATTCGCTGTCTGGAAACCTATTGCTCCGCCAACTCTCTGGAGCATTCTTCCGGGCATCCCATAAAAGAGTTTTTCTCCCTCTTAAGAGAAAAAAAATCTCCCCAGCTTGCGCAAATCTGGGAAGATTATCTGAATCATCTGGCTTTCGCGATGAGAAATTTAAATATGGTCATTGATGCCCCCATAATTATCAGCGGATACCTGGCCCCCTATTTCACGGAGGAGGATCTGGACTATCTCCTGGCGCGCATCAATGCCTGCTCGCCGTTTGCCCTGGAAAAGGATCACATACTGGTGGGGGTACATGGGCAGTATACCCCCGCCATCGGCGCCGCTCTGTTCTATATGGAACAGCTTATTCAATCTGTATAGCGGCGCCGCCCGGTTCCCGGGCAGCTGTCAGCCGGTTTCTCCCTCCAGCCAGTTCTTGATGATGGCTTTCGATGACCGGTTCATTTCTTCTTTGAACGCCGCTTGAAATTTTCTTCTTGCGTACCTGGAAATATATTCCTCCACATCTGCGTCATCGCCCATTTTTCTTTTAAAAACATCCTCCAGTTCGCGGATGGCGCGCTGAGGATAGTAGTCTTGAAACACCATATCATGCAGAGCGAAGCGTTCCGGCTTTCTGCGTTTCTTCTGCTGCTCTGTCGGTCTTCCAAAAGTAACCAGGGAAATGGGAACTGCGTATCGGGGCAAATGAAGCAGTTTTTGGTTCTCCTCAAAATTTTCTAAAATATCTCCTATGTAACAGGAACCAATTCCAAGAGACTCTGCCGCCACCACAGCGTTTTGAGCGGCAATGAGACAGTCCTCCATGGCTAAAAACAGATCCCCCTCCGCCAAATCCGGAATTTCACACTGATAGTGTTTCAACAGGTCATACCACTTCTGGCAATCGGCAAGGAAAACCAGTACCATGGGCGCAGACGCGATAAATTTTTGATTGTCACACCGTTTCGCAAGGATATCCTTTAACTTCTGTGACTGAACATCAAGGATGGAAAACATGGACATATTTCCCGCTGTGGGCGCCTGGATTGCCGCGGTTAAAATCAACTCTTTTTCCTCCTCCGTGATCGGCTCCTCTGTATAAGCCCGAACAGATTTTCTCTCAAATAACTCTTTGATTGTGCGATTCATCTCAGTCCTCCCGGCAAGTTTTTCCTTCATTTCTGCCTATTGTATCATAACCCGGCGGCAGGTTCAAAAAAACCGCCGCAAAAGCTCCCGGTCTGCTGGTTTCCCAGCATTTCCTGAACTTTTGCGGCGGCCCTGTTTTGGGAAAATTCCCTGTTTCTATCTTTATTTCTGGCTTTTTCACAGTCTTGCTCAGCCTGTGAACACTCCGGCAGCGGGATTATCTGATTCCGGCCTGCTCCAGAAGAGCCGGCACCTTGGACTCCCATCCCATAGCCATGATATGTACACCCTGACAGTAGGGTTTGCACTCCTTGATGATGCGGGCGGCAATCTCCACACCGGTGATACCGGCTTTGGTCTTCTCCTTGTCCGCCTTCAGCTCCTCAATCATCTCCTCCGGAACATGGATACCGGCCACGTTGGCGTTCATGTATCTGCACATGCCCACAGATTTGGGAATTACGATGCCCAGCTGAACCGGTTTGCCGAACTGTTTTGCCTTCTCCATGAACTGGATGAACTTCTCGGGCTCATACACAGCCTGGGTCTGGAAATACTCCGCGCCGGCGGCAACCTTTCTCTCCATCTTCGCAAGCTGAACGTCAACGGAATCACTGCAGGGTGATACCACCGCTCCCTTGGCAAACTTGGGGGGCTCGCCCACCAGCTCATTTCCGCCCATGTCCACGCCGGACTCCAGCTGTTTTACCGCATGGATCAGGGAGACAGAGTCCAGATCAAACACCGGCTTTGCCTGGGGATGATCGCCCAGCTTGGTGTGGTCTCCGGTCAGGAGCAGCAGGTTCTCAATGCCGAACAGAGCTGCGCTCAGAAGGTCAGACTCCAGAGCAATACGGTTTCTGTCCCGGCAGGTCAGCTGCAGAATAGGGGTCAGTCCCTCATCCTTCAGGGCCTTACAGGTGGCCAGGGAACCAAGACGCATAACAGAAGACTGGTTGTCCGTCACGTTCACCGCAGTGATGCCGCTCAGATAGGTCTTCGCCTCCTCCAGCATCTGCTCAATATGAAATCCTTTTGGCGGTCCTACTTCCGCAGTCACTACAAATTCTCCACGTTCAAATGCTTCCGTAATTTTCATGATATCTTACTCCTTACTATGATAAAATTATAATAAGATGTTTTACTGGCTTCTTATTTGGACACTTCCTCATCGGTGGCGAAATTGCGCACCTGGGTGGGACACTTCAGGACGTCCAGGCGTCCCAGCTGTGCCAGCCGTCTGTAGATGCGCTCCCATCCGCATTCCATCTCACTGTCCACTTCGCATTTGCCGTTTTTCGAACCGCCGCACTGTCCATTGACAAGACTCTTGGAACAGGCAGTAATCGGGCAGATCCCTCCGGTCAAATTCAGATAGCACTCACCGCACTGATCACAGTTGTACTCCAGCGGTGTCACTCCCTGGAAGCCCGGCATAGGATAAGTATCGCATGCCGCATACACCGGTTTGTTCTCCAGATATTCGGAGACGGTCTGCACGCCCACGCCGCAGGAAAATACCATCACCGCATCGGCG
This sequence comes from Candidatus Merdiplasma sp., assembly GCA_048203265.1. GTDB lineage: Bacteria > Bacillota > Clostridia > Lachnospirales > Lachnospiraceae > Merdiplasma. The sequence continues at coordinate 2,278 of DBFBJF010000394.1, read as the reverse complement.
GCCTCAATCTCATCCATATGTTTCTGAAGATGCAGTTTCATATTGTCCGGATTGCATATGTAATCAGTTGTCAGGATACCTGTCACCTTTCCTTCGGCAGCCAGTTCCTTCTGAAGCTCCGTAGCTTCCTTTTCCGGGAAATGAACTTCCTTACACCCGTGGCAGTTGACGATAAAAATCTTTTTTCCCTCTGCCAGTGAGGTGATTGTCGCTTTCTCTTTTAACTGGGTAATTAACATATCACTTCATCCCCCTTACTGCATTTTTGCCGGCTTTGATCTTGCTGACTAACGGAATTCTGGAGGAACAGATGTACTCACAGCATCTGCATTCAATACAATCCATGACGTTCATATCTTTCATGCCCTGCCAGTTCTCATCATCCGCGTATTTTGCGAAATACAGGGGAGACAGCTCCATGGGACATACGTCCACGCAGCGTCCGCACTTGATACAGGGCTGCTCCACCGAGTAATCAGTGTCAACCACGATGATGCCGTTGGATCCCTTCATGATCGGGACATTCGGATCAGGAACCACAAATCCCATCATGGGACCGCCCGCCTTAATGGTCACATCATCACCGGTGATACCGCCGCAGTAGTCGATCAGATCCTTCGTGTTCGTTCCGATCTTCACAATGAAGTTGCCCGGGTTTTTCAGTCTCTCACCCGTCACCGTCACCACACGCTCAATCAGCGGCATTCCCTTCTGGATCGCGTCGGAAATGGCCTTTGTGGTACTGATATTTCCAACAACGCAGCCCACATCCGCAGGCAGACCGCCGCTGGGTACCTTTCTCCCGGTCACGCGCTTGATCAGCATCTTCTCAGCGCCCTGGGGATATTTTGTCTTGGCAACCACTACCTCGATATTGCTGTACTCCGCCGTCTTGGCCTGCATCAGCTCGATGGCGTCAGGCTTGTTGTCCTCGATGACAATCACGCCCCGCTCGGCTCCTACCGTTTTCAGCATCGCCTTAAGGCCAAAGATCACATCGTCCGCATATTCCAGCAGCACTCTGTGGTCCGCAGTCAGAAGGGGCTCGCACTCGCAGCCGTTGAGCAGGATTGTATCCACCGGCTTGGCAGGTTTCAGTTTCACGGAGGTGGGGAAGCCTGCTCCGCCCATACCAACGATTCCTGCCTCACGGATGATATCCACGATCTCGTCCGGCGTCAGCTCGTCCAGACTCTTATGGGGCTGTACGGATTCGTGCAGAGTATTTTTGCCATCTGACCGAATGACAACTGACATACATTCGCCTCTTGTGGCATGTTTGTGGGGTTCAATGGCAATCACGGTTCCGCTGACACTGGAGTGTACCGGACTGCTGATAAAGCCAGCCGCCTCTCCGATTTTCTGGCCAACTTTCACAGTATCCCCCACCTGCACGATGGGCTCTGCCGGAGCGCCCGCATGCATGGACAGCGGAATCACCACTTCCTGGGGTTCCGGGAATCTCTTCAGCGGGATATGCTCTGTGAACTCTTTGCGCTCTGAAGGATGAACGCCGCCGTAATAGCCCTCCAGACGATTCTCACGGATGGATTTCACGTAATCGTTGATCACCTTGAAATTCACCTTTGAGTAGTCTCTCACCTGTACCGGCTGTTTCAAAAACTCCTCCAGACGACCCTGTTTTTCCAATCTGTTGTAGATTTTCTCCCAGGCGCAGTCCTTGCTGCTGTCAACCTCACATTTTCCGTTCTTTGCGCCGCCGCACTGGCCGTTCACCAGGCTCTTGGAGCAGTCTACGATGGGGCAGATGCCGCCGGTTATATTCAGATAACATTGCGCACAGGCATCGCAGCTTTTCTTTGTCAGCGCCATGCCATGATGTCCTCTATAATTCAGTGAATTGCTGGCCGCGTAGACGGGTTTTCCCACCAAACCCGCAACGGTTTGAATTCCCAGTCCACAGGAAATCACAAAAACATGCTCCGTTCCTTCCGGAATCATATCTTTCAGTTTTCTTTCCGTCTGAACTTTATTGCACAAAAAATCAACCTTCACACTGCCTGTGACGGTCTTTCCCTCTTCGGCAACAAGTTTCTCAAACTCAGCGCAGTCTGGTTCATCAACGGTTTCGAATTCCTTGAAGCACTTGTTGCAAGCAATGATAAACAAATGATCCTTATCGGCCAGTAAAGATTTCAGTTCATCGCTGCTTTTCAACTTATACTTGGTATAGTTTTCCAATTGCTCACCTTCCTTACAAGTTTTGATTTGCACTCCCTACTCTTATCTGTTTTTATCATTCTTTCCACCTCTGCAC
>DBFBJF010000393.1:0-3101 GCA_048203265.1 Candidatus Merdiplasma sp. | reverse complement strand
TCACTGTACAGTTTCGCGGCATTGTTTATAAATTTTTTATAGTCAGCAGCTTCGAACACCGTTTAGGAAAAGAAAGACTGCCGTAAATTGCGGCAGCCCCTCTTAATCTTCTTTATTTTTTTATTCCACCGTAACAGTTTCAGACAAGATCAGGTTGTCAGAAGCTGCTCCCACATAAATGGTGCGCTCGCCGGCAGCCACGGTCCACTTGTCCTGAGTTCCGTCCTCACGCTGGTACATGTTCTCGTCATCAATGTTCACATCCCAGTAGGAGAGAGAACGCTGATCGATATGAACAGTTACGGTACGGCTCTCGCCCGGCTCCAGATCCTTCACTTTCGTAAAGCCTGCCAGCTGGTATTTAGCGATCATGATATTCTCAGGTACTTCCACCTCACCCAGATATACCTGGGCGATCTCAGAACCTGCCACATCCCCGGTATTGGTTACCGTGAAGGTCACATCGTATCCATACGCTTCGCCTTCCCCGGCTGCTTCCTCCACAACCAGGTCGGAGTACTCAAATGTGGTGTAGGAGAGGCCGTAACCGAAGTCGTACTGAGGCTCAATATCATTTTCATCATACCAGCGGTATCCCATATAGATTCCCTCATCAATGGTAATCTCAGACCCGGTTTCTGGAAGTCCGTCTGTCTGCGCGTCATCCGCTGATTTGGGCCAGGTAACGGGCAGCTTTCCGCTGGGGTTCACTGCACCGGTGAGCAGGTTGGCCGTAGCTTCACCCACCGCCTGTCCGGGAAGCCACATCTGGATAAAGGCATTCACATCATCAATCCATGCGGTCACATCCACGGGAACGCCCAGATAGCCAACCACAACTACCTTATTGCCTGCTTCCTTGGCAGCCGCAATCACATCCAGAAGAAGTTTCTCCTGCTCCTCATCGTCCAGAGCCAGCTCATCATTTGTCTCTGTATGGTAGACCGTCATCACCACTGTGTCATAGTCTTTTGCCGCCTGAACGGCTGCCTCATAATTTGCTTCCGCATCACCGGGTTTGATCCAGTTCAGGCAAAGCTGCATATCTTTCAGCTCACTGTTCGCTGTGGCTTCAATCGTGATATGATAGGTCTGACCTGCCTTCAGTTCAAACTGAGTATAGCCGCTGGCCTGTCCAAACATGGGAGGCATTGCCATTCCACCGAAATCGCCGAAAGCTCCTCCGGCGGTGGGATCTTCCGTCTCCCCTTCAGCAGCCTCCTCGTCAGACGCTGCCTCTGTCACATCCGCGGATACTTCCGTCACTGCCTCTGTCAGTTTCTCTGTCTCAGTTTCCTCCTCTTCCTCACCAGTGTACAGCTCGCCGCTGGTTACATTGTAACCGGTGGAAGTATACACATCCGCAGAGGTCGGGAAGTCTGTATCGGTATTGGAAGCGATCTCCACCTCTTCCCCGTCAATCTCAATGGTGGCTGATGTGGTTCCGCCGATGCCGCCTACCAGCAAGGTATATACACCGTCCTCATCGGCCTTCAGGTAGGTATCGATCGTATAGCTCTCGCCGTTGGTAAAGGCAGTACCATCCTCGGCGTTCTTGTAGTTTTTGGAATTGGTCAGATAATTGATCTGCTGGTCTACCACAGACTCACCAGTGACTGTATCTGTGCGGGTCACTCCGTTCTGGGTGCCTTCCGCGTCTACATACAAATTTTCAGCCGGCACTGCGGTTCCAATATCGTCCAATCCAACAAATACATCTACCTGGTTGCCCTCAAGCTGCGCACTCAGCTCCTCGTAGGGGCTGGAGGTAAATTCCAGAGTTCCCTGGGAGGACTCACTGTAATGACCCAGGAAAGCGTAAGCTGCCGCCTGTCCGATCATGGCAATCGAACCGCTCTCCTCGGACAGAGGAAGCGTATTTTCCTCGTTTTTCAGGAGTACCGCTCCGTCCTCCGCAGACTGCAGGGCAATCTCATTATTTTCCTCCAGGAGGGCTGTCCGCTCCTCCCCGGTAAGTGTCTCCCCCAATTCGATGGGTTCTGTGCGTCCCTCCTCCTGCTTCACATAGCGGTTGCCATCCTCATCCACATAGTCCGCATACTCCACCAGCCCCAGGTAGCCAATGCTTCCTACCGAATACAGGATATGGCTGCAGGCAGCATCCAGCTGCTCCATGGTCGTCTCTCCTGCCTGAATGGACTCGTCAATGGCCTCCGCCGTATTGTGACTGGCTGAAGGTGCTTCCATATCAGTTCCCTTATTGGTGGAATACTGCTGATTTCCGCCCCAGTCTGTGATGAAGAAGCCGTCCCAGTTCCACATATCTCTCGCCACAGTATACTGCAGATAGGTGTTGGAAGCGGCCTGGGTCTCCGTCACGTTTTCATTCAGATACCAGGAGCCGTCCACTTTATTATAGGAACTCATAATAGAAAGAGCGCCGCCATCCTTCACTGCCATTTCAAAGGCAGAGAGCATATTTTCATGAAGGGTCTGCTCGTCCACATAGGTATAGGAAGGTGTACCAGGATTAGAATTGTCCACATATCCAGTCATGTGCTTTAACACAGCAATCACATTCTCCGACTGGATGCCCTGAGCTTCGGCCGCTCCCAGAGTTCCGGTAAGGTACCAGTCCTCACCCATGGCATCCCTGGTTCTTCCAAAGAACAAGTCTCTGGCATTATCAAGCTGAATACCCAGCTGCATGCTTCCAGAACTTGCCTTGTTCTCTGAACCATTCAGTACACCATAGTCATAGGCCAGTTCCGTATCCCAAGAACTTGCCAGTGAGAGCTCGCTGGATGGCTTTGTGGTTTCTTCTCCGCTCTTTGAGATTACGCCCATCGGTCCATCATAGGAACGCATAATAGGAATGCCAAGCCGCCCCAGTCCCATCCATGCTCCAGTGCCATAGCCGTACGGAGTTTCCGACGCATCCACACCGGACACAAAGTTCAGTTTTTCCTCATAGGTCATGGTATTTAAGATCGCCTGAATCAGTTCCTGCAGTTCCTCATCCGAATAAGTCACCAGCGCCTCATCCGGATAGACATCTGGAAATGTGGTATAATCTCCTTCTGAATCGCCGTAAGCCGCGCTTCCGGCCTGTTCACTTTCTGTCTCAGCCTGCCCGCTTC
>DBFBJF010000392.1:0-12470 GCA_048203265.1 Candidatus Merdiplasma sp. | reverse complement strand
GGTGGTGGTGGACAAAGAAAACCGGGGCTTCACACTGGAGCTGTGGGCCTTTGCACCGGATTTATTTGCCCTGGGAGTTACCACTCCACTGGGCGAGCGGGTATCTCCCGCCGACCCCCGGATCGGCGCCACCCAGTCCATCTCCTTCCTCCTGGACCGGTCCAGCGTTCAGATCGATTATGAAATCGTAGAATTCCGTTCCGGCAGCGAACTGATACAGGTTCGGGTGGAAAACCCTTCCGTGGGCATCTGGCGTTTTCAGGTGGTGAATAAAAGATATGTGAACGGTTCCTTCCATATTTGGCTGCCCGTCACCGGAATCGGTTCCCCCGATGTGCGTTTTCTTCACCCGGAGCCGGATGTCACTCTGACCGTCCCCTCCTGCAATGAAGGAATTGTCACAGTCAGCACCTATCAGACTTCCAACCGAGCCATCTACCTTCACTCCAGCCGGGGATTTACCAGAGATGATCACATTAAACCTGACATCGCTGCCCCGGGAGTGGAAGTGCAGGCCCCATACCGTTCCTCCACCTACCGTACCGTCACCGGTTCCAGCGCAGCGGCAGCCATCACCGCCGGGGCTGTAGCGCTGCTGATCCAGTGGGGGCGCGAGAGTTCCTACCAGAAAGTGCTCTCCTCCACTGAGCTGAAAAACCTTCTCTACCGAGGGGCGCAGCGCAGTCCCAACCTGTATTATCCCAACCGGGAGTGGGGATACGGGACCCTGAATGTCTACGGAATTTTTGAATCGCTGATCGGATTTTAATGTCACCGTTTTGAACAGAATGCATATGATACAGTGTAAAAGCAATGCGGAGGATTGAAACTATGAGTGATTTAGCAGCAACAAACTGCGGATGTGGATGTGACAATGGCTGTGGGAATGGAGTTGGCTTTTCCGGCAACAGCTGCAGCAGCCTGATCTGGATCCTTCTTCTGCTCTCCTGCTGCGGATGCGGCAACAACGGCGGATGCGATGACAACAACTGCTACCTGCTGATTCTCCTGCTGCTGTGCTGCGGCGGTAATGGCGGTTTCTTCGGCGGCAATGGCTGCGGATGCAACTAACTGACTGTGGGGGCCTGCCTGTCAGGCCCCTCTCACAATAACCGGCAGTCTGTCTCCCAGCCTGCAAAGGAGCTCGTTGCTGATTCTTCCTCCTTAATGAAACGGAGGTTTTTCTGCGCAATTTCTTACGATTTCCCTATGATATAGGGAAGAATTACCTGAAATGTAATCCGATCGCCCTCGCTTTCGGCGAAGACACTCCCGCCGTGAAGCTCCACAATCTGCTTTGCAATGGCCAGTCCCAGCCCGGCCCCTCCCTCAGAAGTGCCTCTGGCAGCATCCGCTCGGTAAAACGGATCAAAGATCCGGTCCAGCTTTTCCTTTGACAGATGATCTCCCCGGTTGTAAAACTCCACCGTCACCTGCTGTTCCCTGGAAAATGCCCGGATCTGAATCCCGGTGTTCTCATAGCCGTATATCCAGGCATTGCGCAAAAGATTGCCGAAAACCCGCTGCATTTTTTCGCCGTCACAGTCTATCATCAGATCTGACGGCGCCTCAATCTGACAGGTCTGTCCCCGTTCTCTCAGCATCGGAGCGAATTCAAACGCCAGCTGTTCCAGCAGTCTGGTTAGGTTGATTCTGCTGTACTGAAGTGTAATCCCGGACAGCTGAAATCTTGTGATCTCAAAAAATTCATTGATCAGATCCTCCAGCCGCTGTGCCTTGTCCAGAGATATATTCACATATTTCTCCCTCAATTCTCCGGAAATCTGGGGCTCATCCCGCAGCAGGTTCAGGTATCCAATCACAGAGGAGAGGGGCGTTTTCAGATCATGGGCCAGATACATTATTAGATCATTTTTTCGCTGCTCGGCCTCCCTGGCCAGCCTCTCATTTTTTTCCGCTTCCTGCTTCAGGCTGTTGATTTTAACGGAGATCTCTCCCAGCTCCGGCGAGAGACGGATGTAGTCCACATCCTTATCAAACAGCAGCGTGGCCGCGTTCTGCAGCTCGTCCACATAGGCCATCACCCGCTTTAACAGCCGATAGGTGAGCCACATCATGCAAAAAACCCACACCACCAGCATCACCATGGCCAGGTAGAGCGTCCGGTAAGTCAGATATAAATTCGGAACATACCGGTGGATCAGCCACTGGATCCCGTAGGAGAGCAGCAGACCCGCGGCGCCAATCCCCGCTGTCCATGCAAGGCATTGGAGAATATAGTCTTTAAACAGTGTGAACAGCAGTCGATTTTCCTTATCCTTACCTGATCCCATAACCCACTCCAACTCTTTCCCATGATACTACCTGTGCCAAGGTTATCGGTCCGCCTCTTACAATGGTCTGTGCCGCTGCAATCATTCGATCTCATATCCCACACCCCACACAGTCTTGATGAACTTGGGCCTTCTCCCCGATTCCTTCATCTTTTCCCGAAGCCTTCCGATATGGGCCATCACCGTATTATTATTATCCAGATACTTCTCTCGCCAGACCGCCTCAAACAATTCCTCCGAGGGAACCACTCTGCCCTGATTCTCGCACAGATACCAGAGAATGGAAAACTCAATGGGTGTCAGGGACAGTTCCCGGCCGTACAGGTAACATTTGTGGCTGTCCCGATTGATCAGAAGTCCTCTGATGTCATACTCATTTTTTGTCTCAGGGACCTCTCCCCGGGCCAGGCTGTTGTACTGCTGATACCTGCGAAGCTGGGTCTTCACTCTGGCCACCACCTCCAGAGGATTAAATGGCTTTGTGATATAGTCATCGGCTCCCATCGTCAGCCCCATAATCTTGTCCCCATCCTCCGTCTTCGCCGTCAGCATGATAATGGGAAAATAGTACTTTTCCCTGATTTTCCGGCAGAGATGAAAGCCGTCCATATCCGGCAGCATCACATCCAGCAGCGCAAGATTGGGCCGGTTCTCCTCCACAAGCCTTAAAGCATCTTCTCCATCGCCGCATTTGATTACGGCATAACCGTCATTTTTCAGATAAACCTCCAGAAGATCCCCAATCTCCCGCTCATCGTCCACCACTAAAATACGTTCCCTCATTTGACTCCTTCCTGCGGCATAATCGCAGATACTCCGGCCCTTTTCCCACCGCGTTCCCTTTCTGTTCTGCTTCTTTTTCTGTCCGCACGGAACGGACAACTCCATTCCATACGGACATTTGTACACCCGATTGTCATATTATGATTTTTCGCGGCAGTCTTTTCCCCTGTTTCCTTTTCCGGAAGGCAGCCTGCTCATCTGTGACTCCCCCCGCAAATCAGGTTCCGGAAAGTCTCTCTTTTCCCCGGCAGAATGTTCCTTCTCCCGGGCACATTCTTCATCTACCTCGTAGAAAGCGTTTCCCTCCATCACAATGTGTGTTCCCATATTTCTCAGTCCTTTATCGTTTTATACCAGACATACATAAAAATATTGAGGAATAGGCGCAGGACTGACCTTCCATACTGTGAGCCGGCCATCCCCACCCTCCCCTATATTTTATGATGGAGGGAAAGAAAAGTCCTGCCGCAGATTCATATTTTCTCCCGGCTCGCATAAGATAAAAGGAGAGATTGAAAACCTGAGGAACATATGCTCACCGTCATTGACCGGATCGCCAACCGAAATCATCTTCAGATCATTAAGGCTGCCGTTCCCTATCTTCCCAGAGGGGAACAAAAAATGATTTCCTGCTGTGTCAAGGTGATGGAGCTGCAGAACGTAATGCGGTTCTTCTCCCGTCCCTCTTTTCAGCTTCAATCCTGCGAGGCGGGACAGGATCCGCCTCCTCTGTCAGATCTGCTGGACGATATTCGCGGCTGCTGTGATGAGAGTGACCAACAGCTCATCGACCAGATCGCCAATCTGATGAATACCTTGGAGTTGTACACCATGATGGCCCAGATGGGAGATTTCAGCTCCGGCCCGGAAGGCGGGGAGGATATGTGTCAAGACCAGGAATGTGAGGAATCCCATGAGTGATCTGAATTTATTTAACAACCCGGCTCTGAAAAATATTGATCCCGCCAAACTGCAGATGCTTCTGTCCATGACGGAACAGGCCAAGGGAAAAAGCCAGTCGGAGCTTCTCCCCTTTCTGATGGCCGCGTCGGGAAACGGCAGTATGAAATTTTCCCCGGAGGAGATGGACGCCATCATCGGCGTGCTGAAGGTGGGAAAATCCCCTCAGGAGGTACGCAAAATCGATCAGATGTGTACGATGTTCAAACAGTTCCAGAAACGATAGCTTCATACAGGGAAGCGGTCAGGAACACAGGCACTCTTCCAGCAGTCCCAGCGCCTCATTCATGGCCGCCTCCCGAATCTGGCGGCGGCTTCCCGTCAGATGAAGCTCCCTCACCCTGGTTTTTCCCCGGTAGCAGCATCCCACATAAACCAGCCCCACAGTGGTATCTTCGGGATCCTGGGCCGGCCCCGCGTATCCGGTCACGGAAAGACAGGCATCCGCCCCGGCAGTCCCTGCCCCTCCTTCGGCCATCTCCCGGGCAGTCTGGGCGCTGACCGCAGTGTAAGTGCGCAGCGTATCCCTGGATACTCCCACCATACTGGCCTTCGCCTCATCGCAGTAAGTAACAAAGCCCTGATGAAACACATCAGAGCTTCCCGGAATGTCCGTGATACGGGCTGAAAGAAGGCCCCCGGTGCAGGACTCCACTGTGGTAATCAGCTCATTCCTCTCCCTCAGCAGTCCGAGCAGCCCGGCAACCCTCTCATCATCATATATTCTCTTATCATCCAATTTTCTGTCCTCATTCCGATCCGGTCCCATTCCTCAATGAACCTCCTTCAGGACTCCCCGGTTCTTATACATATAATCCACCAGGGAAATCACCGTAAGAATCGTAGCCAGCCAAACGAAAATCTGCTCCAGCACATCGAAGGCTCCTCCGAAATTAAATACCAGCAGGATCACCATCACCATCTGGGATACCGTCTTGAACTTTCCCCAGTAACTGGCCGCAATCACCACGCCCTGCTCGGCAGCCACCAGACGGAATCCGCTGATGATAAATTCTCTGCCCACAATAATAATCACGATCCAGCTTGGAAGCTGTCCCAGCTCCACCAAACAGATCAGAGCCGAGCACACCAGCAGCTTGTCCGCCAGAGGATCCATAAACTTGCCGAACACTGTGATCTGGTTGTTTTTCCTGGCCAGATAGCCGTCCAGGGTATCGGTCAGACTGGCAGCGATAAAAATCACCCCGGCAATATAACGGTCGGCGCCGCCAAACACATTCACCAGCATAAATACTACAAATACCGGAACCATAAAGATCCGCAGTATGGTCAGGCAATTAGGCACATTCATCTTCATTTTTCCAACTCTCCTATCAGATCGTATTCACATGCACCGGTAATCCTCACTCTGGCAAAGTCGCCGGTCATCATCACCTCATCTGTATGAATAAACAGATAGCCGTCCACCCCCGGGGCATCCCCGTAGGTGCGGGCCACATAGGCATTCTCGCCGGAGATCTGTCCCTCCACCATGGCCGTCACACAGTTTCCCACCTGCTGTTCCGCCAGGTCAAAAGCCACTTCCTGCTGCAGCTCCATCAGCTCTGCCTGGCGCTGCTTCTTTACTTCCTCCGGAATCTGTCCCTCCATGGCTGCCGCCGGAGTCCCCTCCTCAGCCGAATAGGTAAACACTCCAAGCCGCTGAAACTCCATCTCGTCCACAAACTCCATGAGCTCCTCATGCTGTGCCTGAGTTTCTCCCGGAAAACCGGTGATCAGCGTGGTGCGAAGCACAATATCGGGAATCTCCTCCCGCAGTTTTTCTATGATTTTCACCAGATCCTCTTTCGTGGTTCTGCGCCCCATTCTTTTCAGGATCTCATTGTTGGCGTGCTGAATGGGCAGATCCAGGTAGTGACAGACCTTTGGCTCCCGCTTCATCGTCCGAATCAGCTCGTCATAGATTTCCTCTGGATAGCAGTACAGCACCCGGATCCAGCGAAGTCCCTGTATCCGGCACAGTTTCTCAATCAGGCGGTGCAGCGATTTTTCACCATACAGATCCACACCGTAGAGGGTGGTCTCCTGGGCCACCAAAATCAGTTCCTTCACTCCGTCCCGGGCCAGTTCCTCTGCCTCCGCCACCAGCGTCTCCATAGGAACACTGCGGTATCTCCCCCGCAGCTTTGGAATAATACAGTAGGTGCAGTGCTTTCCGCATCCCTCTGCTATCTTCAGATAGGCATAATGGCCGCCCGTGGTGAGAAGGCGCCTCCCTCCCTCCAGATAGGGACGGTTGATGTCGTCCACAGTCAGGCAGTGCTGCTCACCGCCCAGAACCCGCCGGATAGCCTCCACGATCTGGTCCGCGCAGGTGCTTCCCAGTACCGCGTCCACCTCTTCAATCTCATCCATGATCTCCTTCTGGTAACGCTGAGCCAGACATCCGGTGACAATCAGAGCCTTGCAGCTCCCGCTTTTGCGGTACTCTGCCATCTCCAGGATGGACTGAATGCTCTCCTCCTTCGCGTCATGAATGAAAGAACAGGTATTAATCACGATGATGTCCGCTTCCGTCTCATCATCCGCGATTCCATATCCCGCCTGGTCAAGCAGTCCCAGCATTTTTTCAGAATCCACCAGGTTTTTATCGCAGCCAAGCGAAATAAACAGTATTTTCATCATCTCGATCTCTTCTCCAACTCCCGGGACTCTCCCCTTGCCGGGGGCATATCCACCGTACTTTTCGGATCAGCGTCCCGCACTTCCTCCGCTTCCACCGTCTTGGGTTCTCTTGCAATGCGCTTCATCCTATGAGCGATGCAGAGCATACAGACAATGCTCACCAGCCCATCCAGAATCAGGGAGCAGCCGATATAGATCAGCAGCGCCCGGCCCTCGAAAGGATTGTAAATCAGAAGCCCGCCCAGGATCATCAGAAGCAGAGCGAAAACCAGAACCACCTTCCAGTGGGCAAAACGCAGGCGCTTCATATCAATGGAGTTCTGCAGCTTTACGATTCCTCCGATCAGCAGCAGAATTCCCACCGCAAAGGGCATCACGGTCTCCACAAACTCCGGATGCAGCAAAAGAAAAGCGCCAAAGGCGCCGCAGACCACCCCCACCACCAGATCCATCTGCATGATGTTCATCATGTGGTCCTTAGTAAAATAAATGATGACGTGAGTAATGCCCACAATCAGCATCCCCACGCCGAGAGCACTGCAAAATAGCGCCATGGACATATCCGGCCAGAAAATCAGGATAATTCCTGCGATCACATAAAAGACCGATAAAATCACCAGGCTTTTTCGAAATCCTTTCTCATCCACTGTATGCTGTTCCTCCTGTCATCAAAGGAAACGGCGGAGATGACAGCGCTTACTCCTGGCTGTCCTCCTGCTGTATATCGCTCTCCTCTGTCTTTTCACTCTCCGCCTGGGGATTGTAAGTTTCTCCCATCAGGGCAGCCTCATCCCTCAAAAGAGCGCGGAGCGCGTCATCATCAGCAGCCGTCGTATCCTCGTGAATGATTTTAATTTTTCCCTCATTTAATTCCTTCACCGCTGTGGACAGGGGCTTCTGCGCCTCTTCCTCCGTCACATCGGCATCACCCGCGATAATCTGGCGGGCCCGCTTCGCGGTGGCCATCACGATGGAATATCGGCTGTTTACCACCGGAGTGTCGCCCTCTCCAACCTCACTGTTTCCCACTTTCATCATATCTGTGTAAGACGGATGCAACATTTTTCATTTCTCCTTTCAATGCTTAAAACTCTTTGATCTCTGTTCTGACTTTGTTAATAAATTCCAAATTCCGGTATACCTGCCGGTGCTGACAGGAAATCAAGCTATGCAGTTCATCCACGCAGGTTTCCAGGTCATCATTCACCAAAATGTAATCATAGGACTCAATCCCGTCCGCCTCGGCGCTGGCCCGCTTCAGCCTGGCATCAATCACTTCCGGGGATTCCGTATTTCTGCCAATCAGACGGTCTCTGAGAACCTGGGCACTGGGGGGCATCACAAAAAGAAGCAAGGCGTCCGGATACTTGGCCTTAATCTTCAGGGCGCCCTGAATTTCAATCTCCAGGATTACATCCCGCCCCCGGTCCATCTGTTCCTCCACATACTTTCTTGGGGTACCATAGTAATTCCCGCAATAGCAGGCGTACTCCACCAGCTCATCCCTGGCAATCATCTGCTGAAATTCATCCGCTGTGTGGAAAAAATAGTCTCTCCCGTCAGTCTCACCCGGTCTGGGTTCTCTGGTGGTGGCGGAAACAGACAGCGCGTAATTATCATATTTCTCTGTCAGGCACTTCATGATGGTCCCCTTTCCAACACCCGAGAACCCGGAGACCACTACCAGTATTCCTCTTTGTCTCGTCATCACTGTTCACCCTCATTTTTATTTTCCGGCTCCGCCAGTCCATTGGCGGAAAACCGTCTGGCAATCGTGTCCGGCTGCAGAGCCGACAACACCACATAATCCGGTTCCATAATCAGTACCGCTTTCGTCTTCCTTCCCTGGGTGGCGTCCACCACCCGGTGGGATTCCCTAGCGTTCTGTACCAGCCGTTTGATGGGGGCACCATCGGGACTGACCACAGCCACCAGCTTGCTGCCGTTTATCATGTTGCCAAAACCCACATTTACCAGTCCAGCCATTTTCTGCACTCTCCCATCGCTCTGCTGCTATTCAATATTTTGAATCTGTTCTCTTACCTTTTCAATCTCAGTCTTTAAATCTATGGCAATGTTGGAGGTCTCCAGATCATTTGCCTTAGACAAAATTGTGTTGGCCTCCCGGTTCATTTCCTGGGCAATAAAGTCCAGCTTACGCCCCACGCTGCCGCCTTCCCGCAGCACCTCCATCATAGACTGAATGTGGCTGCGAAGCCGCACCGTCTCCTCGTCCGTACAGATCTTGTCCGAAAACAGCACCACCTCTGTGGCCAGCCGGCTCTCATCGATCTGAGCGTCTCCCAAAAGCTCCTGCACCTTCTCGGTCAGCTTCTGTCTGTACTCCGTGATAATCTCGGGATAACGCGCCTCCACCCGGTCCACGTTTTCCAACATATGTTCCAGCTTCGCCAGAAGATCCTCCTTCAGGGCCTCACCTTCCCGGATCCTGGATTCCGTAAACTGCTGGCAGGCTCCCACCAGGGCCGTCTCCAGCGCCGACCAGATCTCGTTCTCATCCACCGCCTGCTCTTCCAGCGTAAACACCTCCGGGCACTTTCCCAGAGCCGTCACCGTCAGATCCTGTTCCAGTCCGAAGGTGTCCGCCATCCGGCGAAAATATTCCACGTACTCCCGGGCCATATGCTCATTGTACTTCAGGGAATAGTTGGTATCTGTATAATCCTCGCAGGAAATAAAAACGTCAACCTTTCCCCGCTGAATATAATCCTTCAGCCTGCTGCGGATCGCTGCCTCAAAAAAACTGAATTTCTTTGGCATCTTAATATTGACATCAAAATAGCGGTGATTGACAGCCTTCATCTCCACAGTGAACTTCTTGTCAGTCTGCTGATTCTCACATCTGCCAAACCCCGTCATGCTCTTTATCATGTTTCTCCTCCGTCGCTTTGCCGGCGTCTCCTGAGAAGATCCGGCGGGCATCATTTCCGTATTGATTCATTATAATCCATTCATCTGTCCCAGTCAATCAGAATCCCGATTGTTTTTTCTCAAGAGATTTGGTACAATGTTACTATTCACAGCCGTTTCAGAATTACCAGCAGATGTGTCGTGCTTGCACGTAAGCATCTGCTGGTAATTCTGAAAATGGACTGCGAATAGTAACATAACGTTGCACACTGAGCAACTGGGAGGAGTGAATCGATATGGCATTAGACGGTATCACCGTATCCAGTGTGGTAAAAGAACTGAGCGCCCAGTTTACCGGCGCCCGCATCAGCAAGATCGCTCAGCCTGAGAGTGATGAGCTGCTGCTGACCTTAAAAAGCGGACGGGGCGGTCAGGCCCGGCTGCTTTTATCTGCCAGCGCCAGCCTTCCGCTGATCTACATAACGGAGACGAATAAGCCCGGCCCCATGACGGCCCCCAATTTCTGTATGCTTCTGCGAAAGCATGTGGGAAACGGCAAGATCACAAAAATCTGGCAGCCTGGCCTGGAGCGAATCATCCATTTTGAAATTGAACATTACGATGACATGGGCGATATTTGTCATAAGGATCTGATTCTGGAATTGATGGGAAAACACAGTAATATTATTTTCTGTGACGAAAATCAGACCATCATCGACAGCATCAAGCATATTTCGGCCCAGACCAGTTCCGTTCGGGAGGTGCTGCCGGGACGTACCTACTTCATCCCCCAGACTCAGCACAAATGTGATCCTCTGCACACGACCCAGGAGGAGTTCCAGAATGAGGTATTTTCCAAACCCATGCCCCTGTCAAAGGCCATCTACAGCAGCTATACCGGCATCAGCCCGGTGATTGCCGAGGAACTCTGCCACCGTGCATCCCTGGAATCCGGTCAGAGCGCCAATTCTATCACAACGATGGAGCGAATTCATCTGTTTCACATCTTCTCTCACCTGATGGAAGATGTGAGCGAAGGAAATTTTACCCCCTGCATCATCTACGATGAGCACCACAGCCCGGTGGAATTTTCCCCTCTGCGCCTTACCATGTATGAGGACTGCGAGATCTGCCTCTACGACTCCATCTCCAGGGTTCTGGAACAGTACTATGCCCAGAAAAACACCGTGACCCGCATCCGTCAGAAATCCTCTGATCTGCGCCGGATCACCGGCACCGCCCTGGACCGCACTCGGAAAAAATACGAGCTGCAGTTAAAGCAGCTGAAAGACACGGAAAAGCGGGAAAAATACCGGCTCTACGGGGAACTGCTTCACACCTACGGCTATAGTGCCCAGCCCGGCGATCGGAGCCTGCAGGCACTGGACTATTATACGAACCAGGAGGTCACCATTCCCCTTGATCCCACCCTCACCGCCGCCGAGAACGCCAAACGGTATTTCGAAAAATACAGCAAACAGAAGCGCACCTTCGAGGCGCTGACAGAGCTGATCCAGCAGACCAGGGCTGATCTGGACCAGTTGGAATCCATTCAGACCTTCCTTGACATGGCCCTTTCGGAGGAAGATCTGGTTCAGGTAAAGGAGGAGCTGACCGACGCCGGTTACATCCGCAGGAAATATACCGGAAAGAAGGTAAAAATCACCTCCCGCCCCTTCCACTACCGTACCCCGGAGGGCTATGACATCTACGTGGGAAAGAACAACTTTCAGAACGATGAACTGACTTTCAAGTTTGCCTCCGGAAACGACTGGTGGTTTCATGCCAAGGGCGTTCCCGGATCCCATGTGATCGTCAAGTCAAAAGGGGAGGAGATACCGGATTCCGTCTTTGAGGATGGCGCCAGGCTGGCCGCCTACTACTCCAAAAACAGAAATTCCGATAAGGTGGAGATCGACTATGTGGAGAAAAAGCATGTAAAAAAGCCCAGCGGAGCCAAGCCGGGCTTTGTGGTCTACTATACCAACTATTCCATGGTGATCGAGCCGGACATCTCCCGGCTCACCCTGGTGGATACGGAGGCGCCGCGGCGCTAGCCGCATGGACGCCGGAGGCGAACCCCATGAGCCGTTCACTTGATTCCCATCAGGTCCTCCAACCGCTCCATCAGGTGATTTGTCACATAGTAGAGCGTCTCAAAATGCATGAATTTCAGAGAATTTTTATCCCATAAAATGGTGATGCTGGGCGCAAACTCCTCATCCCCGTCCCAGAACTGGAACAAAACGGGGAAAAAGGAAAACAGCGGAAGCAGAAAACAGGCATCGGCGCTGGCCGGCACGGCCTGTTCCTTCCCGCCCAGCCATTCAAGAGCCGCTTTCAGCTCACTTACCCTGCCGGAAAATTTCCCTGCGCTGGCTCTCAGGAACGGTTCCTGGGAGGGGCTGCTTCCCGTCATCTGAAGGGAAGCCAGCTGGCACCACTCTCCCGCAAGGGCAGGCTTTCCCTGGGGATAACACAGGACATCGTAGATCGTCATCACTACCTGGAAATCCAGACAGGTCTCATACCATTCTGCCCCGTTTCCATCCTCCAGAGTTCTGCCGCACTCTGCCTGAACCTCCCCCGTCTTTCTGTCAATCCGGTACTTTTTCTTCAGCAGCTCTATGTACAGGTATTTCTCATCGTATTCCAGATCATATCTCTCCAGCAGTGTCTGCTGATCGTATCTCAGGAAAATATCCCTGGCGCCAAACACCTGCTTTTCATAGTTAGATCCCATGGCTTTTCCTCCTCTTTTTTGCATTATACCCTTACTCTCCCATAGTTGTAAAGAACATGTAGCTGTAAACAGAAACAAAAAATTCTTCGTCACAGTCCGCCAGAATTCTACATATGATACAATAAAAAATGGAGCATTTTGAATCATGTATCTGTATCTGAGCATTCTGATAC
>DBFBJF010000391.1:0-2560 GCA_048203265.1 Candidatus Merdiplasma sp. | reverse complement strand
ATGAAATCTGATTTTCAATATTCTCATTGTACATTTTTTTATTCCTGTTGTAAACTGTCACCAGAAACAAAAAAGAGCTGCCACAATTTTTGCAGCAGTCTAAATCAAATCAGTTATATTTTATGCAATGGATGAAATCTGAGATTTCCCCTGCGCGGTATGAAAGAGAAGGAGGATGATACCATGGAATATGTTACATTAAACAATGGAGTCAAAATGCCTAAACTGGGATACGGCGTATACCAGACCCCGCCGGAAGAGACCGAGCGCTGTGTGAAAGAGGCCATTGAGGTGGGCTACCGCAGCATCGACACAGCCCAGGCCTACGGAAATGAGTCAGGAGTTGGCAGCGCTGTGGCAAAAAGCGGCCTGCCCAGAGAAGAATTTTTCATCACCACCAAGGTATGGATCTCCAACGCCGGATATGAAAAGGCGAAGGCTTCCATCGATGAATCCCTGAAAAATCTACAGACAGATTACGTGGACCTGCTTCTGATCCATCAACCCTTCGGCGATTACTACGGCACCTACCGGGCCATGGAGGAAGCCTGCCGAGCCGGAAAGGCAAGAGCCATCGGCGTCTCCAACTTCTATCCGGACCGGTATCTGGATATTGAGCACTTCGCTGAGATTAAACCGGCGGTAAACCAGATCGAAACCCATGTGTTCCAGCAGCAGAAGGTGGCCAGAGAGTATTTGAAAAAGAATCATTGCCAGATTATGTCCTGGGGTCCCTTCGCCGAGGGAAAGAACAATATCTTCACCAACCCGGTGCTCACTGAGATCGGAAAGAATCACGGAAAGGCAGCAGCCCAGGTCGCCCTGCGCTTCCTGCTGCAGAGTGATGTGGTAATCATTCCCAAGTCCACCCACAGGGACCGCATGGAGCAGAACTTTAACCTGTTCGATTTCTCCCTGTCTGAGGATGAGATGGCAAAGATCGAAGCTCTGGATGGAGGAGAGAGCCTCTTCTTCTCCCACTACGATCCCAAAACCGTAGAATGGTTCATGACCCTGGTGTAAAGCCCTGGTGAGAACCGATACCTGGCCCTGCCGGGAAAATGCTGATGAAAGCGTTTTCCTGGCAGGGTCATTTTCTTCAGCTGTCCCGGCGTCTCCACCCCAGCAGCAACGCCGAGTTGATGATCACGGCCACCGATCCCGCATTGTGCACCAGGGCGCCCACCACCGGGTTGAGCACCCCCGTGATGGCCAGGGCGATGGCCAGGAAATTCAGCCCCATGGAGAAAGCCAGGTTGCCCTTGATGGTGGTCATCATCCGCTTGGACAGGGCAAACAGGTGGGGCAGCTCCTTCACCTCATCATCCACCAGGGCGATGTCCGCCGCGTCTATGGCAATATCGCTCCCCACACCGCCCATGGCGATCCCCACATCCGCCTTTTTCAGGGCAGGCGCGTCGTTGATCCCGTCACCGATCATGCAGACGCCCTGCCCTTTCTTTTGATACGTGTCAATAAACTTCAGCTTATCCTCCGGCAGGCAGCCGGCATGAATCTCCCGTATCTCCAGCTTTCCTCCGATGGCTCTGGCCGCGTTCTCGTGATCTCCGGTAAGGAGCACAGGTTCCACCCCCAGCCCGCTCAGAGCCCGGATCATCCCTGCACTCTCCTCACGCACAGTATCCGACAGAACGATATAGCCCGCCGGCTTACGATCCACCGCGATATAAATCACGGTACACCCTTTCTGCAGCCAGGCCCCGGTGCCCTGTCTGATCTCATCCGTCAGCTCTGCTCCTGCCGAGGAGAGCAGCCTGACATTTCCCGCTGCCACATCCCTGCCGCCGATCCGGGCCGTCACGCCGCCCCCCGGTATCATCTGAAAATCTCCGGCCTCCTCCATGGGAATGCCCTCCCGCCTTGCGCAGGCCACAATGGCCTTTCCCAGCGGGTGCTCCGAGAGCTGCTCCGCGGAGGCAATCAACCCGTAAAGTTCCCGGTCCGTCAGGAAAGGCAGCACGCTGTGCACCGCTGTCACTCTCGGCGTCCCGTAAGTCAGAGTGCCTGTCTTGTCAAAGGTAATCCTGGAAACCTTGGCCAGCCGCTCCAGGGCATCTCCCTCCCGGACCAGGAAGCCGTGTTTCGTGGCGTTTCCGATGGCAGCCATGATGGCGGTGGGGGTGGCCAGTACCAGGGCACAGGGGCAGAATACCACCAGAATGGTCACGGCCCGGATGATCTGGCCGCTGACAATCCAGGTAAGGGCGGCCGCGGTCAGGGCGATCACCACGATCCAGGTGGCCCACCGGTCTGCCAGTCCCACAATCTTGGCCTTTCCCGCATCCGCGGACTGTACCAGCCGGATCATCCGCTGGATGGAACTGTCCTCCCCCACCTTGACGGCCTCCATCTCAAAGGCTCCAAACTGATTCACGGTGCCGCTGGACACCTCATCTCCGGGCCCCTTGTCCACCGGCAGGGATTCACCGGTCATCACCGCCTGGTTCACCGAGGTCTGACCGCTGAGGATCACTCCGTCCACAGGTACCGTCTCTCCGGGGAGGACCCGAATCCGGTCTCCCACCTTAACCTCCTGTGC
>DBFBJF010000390.1:0-5221 GCA_048203265.1 Candidatus Merdiplasma sp. | reverse complement strand
ATATCCTCCCTCCCTGTGTTCCCCGGGGCTGGCGCTGCGTTTGCGGCAGCCCCGGGACTTATCCCAGTGACTTTTCGATCTTAACCAGACGGCTGGTGCCAAGCCTGGAGGCACCCAGTTCAAGAAACTTTTCTCCGTCCGCAAAGGAGGAGATGCCTCCCGCCGCCTTGATTTTTACCTGCGGTCCCACATGCTTGGCAAAAAGGGCCACATCCTCAAAGGTGGCTCCTCCGGTGGAAAATCCGGTGGAAGTTTTGATATAATCCGCTCCGGCTTCCGTGACAAGCCGGCACATCTGAATCTTTTCTTCTTCGGTCAGCAGGCAGGTCTCAATAATCACCTTCAGAATTCGGTGACCGCAGGCCTCCTTAAGACTGGCAATTTCGTTCCGGACTAAATCATAGTTTCCAGCTTTCAGCGCGCCGATGTTGATGACCATATCGATTTCATCCGCGCCGTTTTCCAGAGCTTCCTTAGCTTCAAACAGCTTGACGGCGCTGGTGGTGTTTCCGTTGGGAAAACCGATGACGGTGCAGACCGCCATACGGTCCTTCACATATTCTTTGGC
Organism: Candidatus Merdiplasma sp.; assembly: GCA_048203265.1. GTDB lineage: Bacteria > Bacillota > Clostridia > Lachnospirales > Lachnospiraceae > Merdiplasma. The sequence goes on along the minus strand of DBFBJF010000390.1, from coordinate 4,653 downwards.
CTGCTTTACATAGCAGGGCGGAATGCAGACGGAGGCCGTGTGATAGTGAATGGCATCATCACAGAGGCCTTTGATTTCTTCCCAGGTGGCCGTCTGAGCCAGCAGGGTGTGATCTACTTTTGACAATATTTCTGAGTGTTCCATAATCTGATCCTTTCTGAATAAGATATCCCAATATCTGTTAGCAAAGTCTTTGGCTGAATTCCACCTTTTCATGGTTGGGTCCAAGTATGGTAAAGAAGCGGACTCCTTTCTCATAGAAGGGGAGGAAGGTGACCGCCTCCTCGAGGGAATGGTATCCCAGAGAGGTGACGTACTCGTAAACCGCCTCGATATCCGACACATCAATGGCTACATGATCCACCGCACCGTTCACACCGGCCGGAGTCTCTGAGTAATAAATTTCCATGACACAGCTGCCGCATTCCATGAAAACGGTGTGACTTTCCGGGCTGCTGTGCTGGCTCCACCGAATCCGGAACCCCAACTGCTCATAAAATTTTACGGTTTTCTCCACATCTGCCGTGGGAAGGCCGATGTGAGACAATCCTGTGAATAAATTTGCCGTATCCATATTGCTACCTCCCGTTGAAATGAAAATCTGGGACTGCCGACAGATGATCGGACAGCTCTCCCTGATTTTGATTATACGATTGTATTTGATACATGTCAATTTATAATGATTAAATATGATTAATATTGATTGAAAGAGAGGCGGCTTGTGATTGGAAAAGAGAATATTTTAATACATAGTAAACTTTTTGCTTATCCCCTGTATCTTTGTACATAATTATGCTATAATAATGCGCAAAGAAAGGGGGTGGTGATATGCCGCAGATCAGACCGATTACAGATCTTCGCAACACCAACGAGATTTCGGACATCTGTCATGCACGACGGGAGCCGGTATTTATTACGAAGAACGGATATGGCGATCTGGTAGTAATGAGTATCGAAACCTATGAGGCAATGGTGGAAAATGCAGCAATGGACACCGCAATTTCAGAAGCAGAGGCTGAGTTTGAACGGGACGGACAGCTCCATGACGCAAGGGAGGCGCTGGCTTCTTTAAGGAGGAAGCATTTTGGATAAATACAGCGTCAAATTGATGAGCCGGGCACTGCGGGATTTGGATGGCATCTATGATTACATCGCCCATACGCTGCTGGAGCCGGGAACAGCCCTTAACCTGATAGGACGGATTGAGGAAGCCATCCTGTCTTTGGAGATGATGCCTTACCGCTGTCCGGAACGGAAACGGGGGGCTTATGCCAACCGAGGATACCGGCAGCTCTTTGTGGAGAACTACACTGCCATTTTTCGGATTGACGAAGCAAAGAAAACCGTGATCGTGGTGACAGTCCGCTATTCCCCAAGTGAATTTTGAACTGAATAATGGATTACGCAAAAAGCAGTCTGTGAAAACAGGCTGCTTTTTGCGTTCAAGGAAGGAGTGAGACTCCATGAGTCGATTAGTGGCTGCAGAGAAGTCCTCCGCTGCACAAAGCATTGCTTCTGAAAAAGTGCTGATTTAATCAGCGCTTCCTTAAGAAGGATTTATACAGAGGCAGATCCCTGGGTTCCGAAGATTGCTCCTTTATAACGGTCCAGAGCCAGCAGCAGAACGGTGCCGATCACTCCACAGGAGATCACCTCTCCCACTCCTACCGTGAGCATCATGAAGGGGATGGGAAGATTGATTCCGTAGCCGTAGAACAGCACGAAGGGCACAATCAGGATGTTGGCGATGATGGGCGGAAGCGGAACCAGAAATTTATGCTTTCTCAAAAGATAGGAAAGCACAGCTCCGATCAGCGTCGCCAGGCTACCGCAGAGAATATCCACGGGAATGGCGCCGCCCAGGAAGTTCCCGATCAGACAGCCCACGAACAGGCCGGGAATGGCTGCCGGGGTAAAGTAGGGAAGGACGGTCAGCCCTTCTGAGAACCGTACCTGCACCTCGCCGAAGCTTAGAGGCGCGAACACCACGGTGAGCACCACGTAGATGGCTGCGATGGCAGCAGCCTGGACCAGAAATAACACTTTTTTGTCTCTCATATTCAGTTTTCTCCTTTAGTTTTGTTTTACGAGTGGAAGGTCTCGAACACTCGATTCATTTAACGCCGGGAATCGGCGGCAGGCCCCGGTAAGACCTTGGTTTTAGGGCGTTTCTGCGTGTCATAGAATACCACAGTCAGGGGAATACTGTCAAGTAAGCAGTTCTGAAAACAGGGGGTTGTATCTGCCAAAAGAAACGGGGCGATTCCAGTTGACACGATTTTCGCGGTACTTTATAATTTAGACGGACGATTATATTAGTATAAAATAAGAAAAATTACCGCTGTGATCGGGAACTGCAGTCTTCGGACACAGGGGAGGGTAAACACAGAAAGAGAGGGACCGGATATGGTCAGCCAGAAAAAAGAGAGTTCCTCGTTATCCCTGAGAATATTTATGAACGACATTAAGATTTGCATCCGGGAAATAAACCGGTCAGAGCCGGTGGGCGTAATCTGCCACTGCTGCCTCAAGGATCCGCTGCCATTTTACGGAATGGGAGAGCTGATTTTAAAGATAGACAGGCTATGTGATGATATGGGATTTCCTGAGGCCAGTCCGGAGCGCAGAACTCTCCATTCCAGAATGAAGGAGAAGGAAGGGCTCCATTTTTATCATGACTTTAAAGAATTTGGCGTGATGAAAGGTGAGATCTTTGCCATCTTTATTACCTTGCGTTACCGGCAGAACGTGAGCTGGCAGGGGAGTGTTCATTTTTCTGGGGATGCGACGGTATATCAGTTCCGCAGCGTACTGGAGCTGATGGGTTTTATGATGGAAAAGTTTGAGGAACTGGGAGGACAGGGAGGAGAATATGCCAGAGAAACAGTTGAAAGTTAAGATGCTGGGCGGCTTTTCCCTTTCATACGGGGACAAAGAGCTGGTGGTGGACCGCAGCAGCGTGTCCAAGACAACCCAGCTGCTGGAGATGGTACTGCTTTGCGCGGAGGAGGGCATTGCCAAGACAAGCCTGATCGATGGCCTTTATGGCCGGGAGGATGTGGAAAATAAAAACGGTAGCCTGAATAATACACTGTTCAGACTGCGTCGCCAGCTGGCAGTGGCAGGGCTGCCGGAGAGCAGTTACATTACGATTCAGAAAGGAATCTGCCAATGGGATCCGCAAATACCGGTGGAAGTAGACTGCGTCCGTTTTGAGAAGACGGTTTTGGAGGGCCAAAAAGAGACAGACCGGGAGACTCAGATGAAGACTTTTATTCGGGCCTGTGATCTTTATACAGGAGAATTTTTGCCGGATATGATTGGCGAGGACTGGGCTACCGTGCGCAACATCCACTACAGAAACCTGTATTTTTCCTGTTTGGAAGAGCTGTGCGGCTGGTTGAAGGAGAAGGAAGAGTTCGAGGAGCTTTACCGCCTTACCACTGCTGCCTCGACGATCTATCCTTTTGAGGAATGGCAGATCTGGAGAATTGACAGTCTGATTGCTATGGCCCGGTACCAGGAAGCCATGGATATTTACCAGGAAACTTCGCGCATGTTTTTTGATGAGCTCAGCCTGCCGCCCTCACCTCAGATGCTGGAGAGGTTTCGCTTCATGAGTGAGCGCATTTCCCAGTCAGCGGGGGCTATCGAGGATATCAAGCAGGGGCTGATTGAGCGGGAACGGACAAAGGGAGCCTATTTCTGCAGCTTTCCCAGTTTTGTGGATATTTATCATGTGATCAGCCGGATGATGGAGCGAAATGGCACTTCTGTCTACATTATGCTCTGCACTCTGCGCAGCAGCAAAGGGCCGGTACTGAGAGAAAATGACCGGAGCCGGGAGGTGTCGGAGGCTCTGATGGAAGCAATACGGAAATCGCTGCGGCGGGGTGATTTTTACACCAGGTATAATATCGGACAATACCTGGTTATGCTCTCGGGGATTAACCAGGAAAACTGCAGCAAGGTGTCCTCCCGAATTTGTACAGCTTTTCGACAGCTGATTAAGCGGAAAGAATACCAGGTGGATTTCTATGTGGCGTCTGTGGCGGAGATAGCCCCGGGTGTTCCGGAAGAAAAACGCAGCTTTTTCGGCTCGGCGGATATGTGGAATAGTTAGCGGGCAGGGAGAAGAAGGATGGATGGATATTTCAGAAGAGGGATGGCGGCACTTAACCTGATGAATGTCTGTATCGATGAGAGAGAAGCGGCTGGCAGCCATGGACGGCTTTACTGCCGCTATCAGAGGGAACCTCAAAAATTCGAAAATGAATATCAGCTTTTGAAGATGATGGAGGAGCTGATGGACCGAATCGACTATCCACAGTCCTCTGTGGAGATGAGATGTTATGGAAAGAAAACGGCGGTGCCCATAAAACAGGAAGAACCCTGCATGACACCGGAGGAGGTGGCGGAACCGGTCGGGGAGTGCGCCACATTTCTGGTGTATGTGCAGTATCGGCAAAATGCCACCTGGCAGGGAGAGGTGTTCTGGCAGGAGCGCAGACAGCTGCAGACATTTCGCAGCGCGCTGGAACTGCTGAAGCTGCTGGACAGCGCGCGATAAACAGTGAGAACGATTCCGGGTGAGGAAAAGGAAGAAAAGGGCAGATCAGCGGGAGACTGATCTGTCTTTTGGAATAGAGAGGA
>DBFBJF010000389.1:0-8466 GCA_048203265.1 Candidatus Merdiplasma sp. | reverse complement strand
GTATGAGGATCTGGAGCTGGATAAGCTGCAGCTATGGTGGATGGATGAGACCTGCTGGGAACAACAGTTCATCCCGGCTCTGGAATTTTATGAGGGCAGCTATCCAAAAGAGCGCAATGAGATCATGCTCTCCACCTATGTGCTCTCACAGCTGGGGATCACCGAGCCACAGGTGGGCATGACCCTGCCTCTGACCTACTATATTCTGGCGGAGGGAGCCAATCAGGAGGACACCGTCACCGAGGATTTTGTGCTCAGCGGCTATTACCGGGATTACACCAGCCTTGACCGCGGCTACATATCCGAAGCCTTCTACCAATATACCGGTGCCAGGCAGACGGATGACACCCAGGGAAGGCTGAATATAAAGCTTACCAATTCGCTCCTCACCACTTCTGACCTGATGGAGCTTCAAATCCAGTTGGATCTTTCCAGCACCCAGATTCTGCAGGCCGATACAGACAGTACGGAGACTTTTCTAAAGACCCTGGCAATACTGTTCCTGCTCTTTATTATGATCCTGGTCAGCGGGTATCTGTTTATCTACAATACTCTCTATATCTCCATCGCCAGGGACATCCGCTACTATGGCCAGCTGAAAACCCTGGGCACCACCTCCCGCCAGCTCCGCTCCGTAATCTACCGGTGCATGGTGCGAAATGCCCTTTGGGGAATCCTGCTGGGACTGCTGGCCGGATACTCCCTCTCCGGCCTGGTGGTTCCCAGAATTCTAGGCATGGTGGCGTCCACAGTCTCAGAGCAGGTTCTGGCGCCCCCGCCCTTCTGGATCTGCATTCCGGCGGCGGCCATATCCTTTCTCACCAACTGGCTGGGAACCCGTCAGCCCGCCAAAATGGCCGGGGAGTGCTCCCCCATCGAGGCCATGCGCTACATCGGGCTGACCAAGAAATCTATCCCCCGGCGAAAGAAAGAGCGTAAAACGAAATCAGCCGGCGCAGGGATCCCGGCCATGGCCAGGCGGGAGATGTTTCGAAACCGAAAGCAGGCGGCAGTAATCCTCCTCTCCTTTATTACCGCAGTCACACTGGTGCTGGTGGTATGCGTGGTACTCCGGCAAAACGATGCCAGAGTGATTTTAAATGCTACCTTGAATTATGATCTTACTGTCACCAACACCACACAGTATAAAGGTACCGGGGACATCACCACAGAAAAATTGGAGGAGCTTCGCCAAATACCAGGCATTGCCCAGGTGCGGGCGGTCACCAATGAGAAGATCATTATGCCCTACCAGGAAGAAGCATTTGGAAATTATTTTAAATCCCAATACGGCGGGCGCTACCTCCCCGGCAATTACGAGGAACGGTTGGCATTGTATCTGGAACACCCGGAATCTGATTACTTTACTCCCCGGATTATCGGTATGGATGAAGCGGAATTCGAAATTATAAACCAGTATCTGGGAGGTATTCTGGATTGGACTGATTTTGAAAGCAGTCCCATAGCAGTAGCCACGTGTAATACGCTTTTTTCTACCGGAACAGAAGTGACAGCAGACCAAATGTTGGAACAATTCCGGCAGGAAATCACCGGAAAAGAAGTCTATTTCTATACACCGGAGGGAAAGAACCCTCAGGAACGGCATACAGTTACTGTAGAAGCCGTATTAGACAGTATCTACTGCTCCCACTATCTGGCTGGCGGTTCAGGAGGTCCCACCTTATACGTCAGCGAAACCTACCTGGAGCAGCTCATCGATGATCCTTTAATTGAGAGGGTCTATGTGGTCTATGACACCCCCTTCTCCCAGGAGACAGAGCAGCAGGTAAAGGACGTATTTGCTGGATATAAAACCGTATCCTTCGAATCTAAGATCAGCCGCTATGAGGAAATGCGGGACGGAGAAGCCCAGGTGAAACTGCTGGGCGGCTGTCTGGCCCTGGTGATCGCCCTGCTGGCAGTGTTAAACTACTGCAACATGATGGCCGCCGGAGTCCAGGACCGGGCCAGAGAGTTCGCCTCCCTGGAGAGCATCGGCATGACCAGGCGGCAGACCCAGCAGATGCTGGCCCTGGAAGGGATCGGCTATGCCCTGATCTCCTTCTCCATCGCTCTGGTCATCAGCCTGCCGGTGAGCTACCTGGTGTTTCAGATGCTGAACATCTATTATGTAAATTATTACTCCTTCCCCTGGGGCATCTGCCTGCTCTTCGCCCTGCTGATTTTGGCCCTGTGCGCCGCCGTGCCGGTGCTGCTCTACCGGGCCTCCTGGAAGGGAAGCCTGGTGGACAGGCTGCGGGAGAGCGAGTAAACGGTGCCCCTTGATGGGGATCAAAACAAGCCGCAAACATACGGAGGCCCTGCAGGGTTTTGTCCCTGCAGGGCCTCATCTGTATGGCTAAAACATTTTCATATGAATTGTAAGAGAGCCATCCTCATCGTTTCTTACTGCCCCACCACATCGGTGGCATACAGTGTGCCGTCTGATGCGGTCTGAGCGTTGTCCACATTGACGCTGACCGAAACGCCGTCATAGATACCGTCCACAGTGTTCACGTTAGCTTCTCCGGTGTAGATGGTGTAGGTATGGCCGTCGTCCGCCGCAACCGTGATGGTATCCACCGTGGAACCGGTGATGGTGCCGGAAATAGTCTGGGTACCGCTGGGGCTGTCTCCGCCGGAGCCGCTTCCACTGCCGCTGTCACCGCTTCCTGTGCTTCCTGTGTTGTCTCCGCTTCCCGTATTGTCGCCGGTGGTTGTCCCTCCGTTGTTGCCCGTGGCCACGGAGCTGTCACTGGTCAGATAGGACTTGGACACATAACCTGTGGTGCCGTTTACCGACACAATGTACCAGTTGTCCGTCTCTCCAATGACGCTCACCGAGTTGCCGGGAGCAAAGCTGCCAATCACAGAGCTGTCCGTTCCCGGCTGCTGACGGATGTTCACATCAGAGGAAGCATACAGCGTGGTGGCGCTGCCATACTGGGTCTGGGTATCCAGCTCTGCCGCCGTAGAACCGGAATTGGAAGAGGTGCTGGCGTCCGTCTCCGTTGTCTCCGTGGAGCTGGGAGCGTTCACCAGAAAATCCTTCCGCACATAACCAATGTTTCCATTGATATTAACCTGGAACCAGCCGGAGGTCTCACCCACCACCGTCACCTGGGCGTTGGGCGCCAGCGTGGTCAGAATATCGGAGTCCGTGCCGGGCTGCAGACGAACATTCACATCATCGTTGGAATACAGCGTCGCGGTAGTTCCATATTCTGTCAGGCTGGCCAGCTCTGCTGAACTGGTAGTGCTGGCTGTGGTCTCCGATGTCTGCTGAGAGGTTCCGGAAATCACGTTGCTGGTCACCGCGCTGAGTGTTTCATCCTTCAGCACCTGGAAGCTGTCCACCGCCTCCTCCACCGCATTCAGAAGAAGCGCGTTCTCATCCGTCACCGTTCCCGTAATTACATAAGCCTGATCTGTGGCAACAATCCCGTAGGTAACCGAGTAAGCCCACATTCTGGCTGCCGCATTGAATTTCACCACATAGCGGTAGGTCTCCACACCGCTGATGGTCTGATTCTCAAAGCTCTCGATCTCAAAGGCATTCGCGTCAGAATACTGCTGTGTCAGGGAGGTAGTCAAATTCTCCTCCGTGGTCTGAAGCGTCAGGTTATTCATCTCCGTCTGGGTGCTGGCATGAACAATGTTGATCATGGCATCGCTTCCCGATGAGAAGGATCTCATTTCATCCGTATCCTGCGTGACTCTCCAGGTGTTATCCGGCAAAGTAATCTTCACCGTGCCGTCCTTGGACGTATAATCCACGGAGGTAATCAGCTCCTGGGTCTCGCTCTCTGTCTCGCTCTCCGTCTCTGTGACAGGCACTGTCTCCGTCTGGGTTTCGCTCTGCGTTTCCGGCTCGTTTCCGCCCAGTCTTTCACCGCACCCGGAAAGGGAAAAGGTCAGAACAGATACCGCAGCCAGAAGAATCAAAAGCTGTTTTTTTCTATTTTTCACGATTTTACCCACCATATTTCAAATCCTATACTCCTAGTCCATCTTATCACTCGAAGCAATATTTCGCAAGTTTATGGCATATAATTCAAAAATAGCTCACAAAAACGTAAAGCTTTTGTAAAAACTTTTCTGTTTACTCTCTGCCCTCTCAGGATCCGGAGAACCAGTCTCTGATTTTCTGCTCCGCCGCTTCCAGCCTGGCATCCAGATCCGGCCAATCTGCCAGAATCCGGTGAAATTCCCGGTACTCGTCCGCCAGTCCCTTTCCGTGGGGCACCTGAAAAGCTCCCGCGTCGCTGCCCAATGCCACAGGAATATTCAGTTCAAAGGCTCTGCGCAGATTTTTTTCCTGGCGCTTCAGCAGTGTCTCCAGCACCTGATCCTGAAATCTCCCACAGCCAATCAGATTGCTGACTGTCACCACCGTGGGAACCCACACCGCATGGCTCTGGGCGAAAGCCTGAAGACACTCTTCATCCATAAAATTCCCATGCTCCACGGAATCCACGCCGCACTCCACCGCATCCTGCACAGTTCTGGCGCCGTTGACATGGGCCATCACCCGGAAGCCCTCCTCATGGGCAATGTGAATCATCTCCCGAATCTCCTCCCGCTCCAGGGGCGTTCCGGTAATTCTGCCGTCCGTCTCGAAGTCCATGATCCCGGAAAACATGACCTTGATAAAATCTCCCTTCCGGGCTTTCACTCCCAAAACCAGACGGTGGTACTCCTTCATAGTATCAAATCCCAATCCCACAATCTTCCCGTAATGTCCATTTTTATGTATCCCATAGATGGGTGTGCGGAAATCAATGCCATATTCCGGAGCAATACTGCGGGCGTATTCCGATGCCCCCACATGATCTCCGCCATCCCGGTAAAAGGTAATACCCATATTCCGGTAGATCTGCAGCTTTCTCTTCACATCTTCCCGGTCTACTCCGTGGGCATAAAGGGCCACCGCCCTGTGATAATCCACACCATTCATAAAAATGTGTCCGTGACACTCGCCAAACATACTTCCCATCCTTTTCCACAATCGGATAGGGGAAGATTTCTTCCCCTACCCGATCATCGCGATACCTCGCTCAACTCGTGCATTGCCACTCGATGACCGTTGCCCGTCAGATGCCCGCTCGTGCAAACATGGCGGGTCTTCGCTCCGCTCCGGCCGGCGCTAAACGCGTGCCACTGCATGCAGCGCCCCTCCGGGCGTATCGCGCAAAGAAACCGCCACAGTCTGACATCAGTCTGCGGCGGCCTCGGTTATATCTCACTACTCAACCATGTTCTTGTTCACAAACCCTGTGGTTCCATCATACTCAATCTTATACCAGCGATCCGTCTCGCCTACAGCCGTCACTGTGGTGCCGCTGCTGAGAGAGGTCAAAATTGATCCGCTCTCCAGAGAAGGTTCGGAGCGCACATTCGCATCTGAGGAAAGCCTCAGAGAAAAGCTCTCCGCATAAGTCTGCACAGCGTACTCCAAATCCACCTGGGAGGTATCGCTGCCTGTGGCATATCCCTGCTCCTCCAACAGCTGCTGCTGTTCTTCGGGAGTCTTGGGCTCCACAGCCGTCTCAGAAAGATTTTCCTTATAAGCATAACCGGTATACCCGTCCAACTGCACCTGATACCAGTTGGGAGTCTCCGCGATTACCGTCACTTCCTCGCCTTGGTCATAGCTGCTGATGACGTCAGCCTCCGTGCTGGGCTCTGATCTCACATTTACATTGTCGGCCGCATACATGGTTCTGCTTCCGCTCAACTCCGTCTCAGCGCTTAGTTCTTCCTCCGCTGTGGTGTTCTGGGTCAGCGCCGGCTCTGTCTCCGTCTCGGTTTCCGTCTCGGTCTCGGTTTCCGTCTCCGTCTCGGTTTCCGTCTCGGTGGGTGCCTGGGTCACAGGCTGGGTCTCCGTCTGGGTTTCCGTCTCCGTCTCCTGGGTTAATCTGTCGCCGCAGCCCGTCAGCGAAAAAGCTGCCGCTGCCGCCAGCGCAAGCATCACAATCCAAAACCTGCTTTTATTCTTCATCATCGAAATTCCTCCGTCGTATAATGTTTACTCCCGTATCACTTTTTCCTTTTCCTCACTTGCAGTTTCGCGCATCGAAAACATAGAAAAGATAACTTTCACGCCAGGAAAGGCAGACTGCGACATGACGCACGAAATGTTTCCAAGATGTAAACATCATATCACGCAAGCCCCCGAAATACAAGGCTTACATTGAAAAATAAAGAAATTTTTAATGTTCCTCCCAGTGTCTTCCATGGTAAAATAAAGGCAAGATACTGGGAATCAAAGATGCCAGGCGGATGGTTCCGCCTATGTATGAGGTGATTTTGTTATGACCGTAATCTTCCATATAGACGTCAATTCCGCATACCTGAGCTGGTCTGCGGCAGAAAAAATAAAGAAAGGAGATCCGCTGGATCTGCGCACTGTGCCTTCCATCATAGGCGGAGACGAAAAAAGCCGCCACGGAGTGGTGCTGGCAAAATCTTCTCCCGCCAAGGCGTACGGCATCCGCACCGGGGAGCCGGTGGCCACCGCCCTGCGCAAGTGTCCTTTTCTGGTTATGGAGCCTCCCGATCATAAGCTGTACCGCAGGCGCAGTCAGGAGCTTATGAACTTTCTCCACACCTACACCTCCGATCTGGAGCAGCTCTCCGTGGATGAGTGCTTCATGGATTTCGGCCCCATCGCCCACCGGTTTGACTCTCCCCTAGAGGCCGCCTTTCAGATCAAGGATACCATTCGGGAGCGGATGGGATTTACCGTAAATATTGGTATCTCCACCAACCGTCTTCTGGCCAAGATGGCCAGCGATTTTGAAAAACCGGACCGGGTCCATACGCTGTATCCCGAAGAAATCAAAGAAAAAATGTGGCCTTTACCGGTGGAGGAGCTGTACATGGTGGGCCATTCCAGCGCCTCCCGTCTCCATGAACTGGGGATCCACACCATCGGAGATCTGGCTCGCAGCGACCGGGAATTTCTGATCAGCCATTTTAAGAGCCATGGCCGCCAGATGTGGGAGTACGCCAACGGTATCGCCTCCGACGCGATCAACTCCGGAGAGCAGAATGTGAAAGGAATCGGCAATTCCACCACCCTCTCTGCCGATGTGAAAACCAGGCCGGAGGCCTGCCGGGTACTGCTGGAGCTGGCAGAGACCGTGTCAAAACGGCTGCGTAAAGCCGGAGTGACCGCCCAGTCCGTCACTGTGGAGATGAAATACAGCGATTTCACCTCCACCTCCCACCAGTGTCCCGTCTCCGTTCCTCTGAACTCCACCCAGGCCCTCTATCAGACCGCCTGCCGGCTCTTTGACGAGCTCTGGAACGGTGATCCCATTCGCCTTCTGGGAATCCGCACTGGAAAACTCCAGGATGAGGCAGCTCCCGTCCAACTCTCCCTCTTTGATCTGAATTTTGCCCCGGAAGTCGTCCCGGAAGAAAAGAGCAGCCCGACTTCCTCTCCCTCTCTGAAAAATCTGGAAAAGCAAAAGCGGCTGGATGAGGCCATGGACCGGATCCGGAAAAAATATGGAGAGGACGCCGTGATCCGGGGAAGCCTGCTCAAATCTCCCGGCTCACCGTCCCAAACCAGAGAAAAGGGATAGCATTCTTTTTTCCGCCGTGCTATAATAGAAAAGATTTTATTTTGGAAAGGACTTTTTAAACATGCAGAAATTAGAGACACCACAGGGAAAGGCCCCAGGCAGTGAGGAGGAAAAGCAGCGTTCACCCATGAGAGAACTGTTAAGCTGGATTGAGGTCATCGTCATCGCCATCGTGCTGGCACTGTTTTTGACCCGTTTTGTGATTGTTAACGCCACGGTTCCCACCGGTTCCATGGAAAACACCATAATGCCCGGCGACCGCCTTCTGGGGCTGCGGCTCACCTATCTGTTTTCCGATCCCCAGAGAGGGGACATCGTTGTGTTCCGCTATCCTCTGGACGAATCCGTCAACTACATAAAGCGTATCATCGGTCTGCCCGGTGAGACGGTGGAGATCCGGGATGCCAAAATTTATATCGATGGTTCCCAGACGCCCCTGGAGGAGGATTATCTGAAGGAGGAATGGGTGGTCAAGGCAGACGGATTTACCTTTGAGATTCCTGAGGACTGCTATCTGATGTTGGGAGACAACCGCAATAATTCCGCTGATTCCCGCTACTGGGCCGATGAGGCGCTGGAACAGGGACTGGCCTCCACACAGGAGGAAGCGATGGAGTACTCCTTTGTACATCGGGATCAGATCCTGGGAAAAGCCTACGTGCGCTACTGGCCCCTGAACAAGATTTCTTATCTCTACTGATCCGTGACGGACAGAGAAAAAATGAACGAACCTGAGGCGGGAGTGTGAGGAGAGAGTGTCGCTTCTAGTGAGACAGTCCCCTCCCCCAGGAATACCCACACAAATGCCAGAAAAGCTCTGAGTAAGCGCTGCTTCCACTTATATATAAGGAAGAAACGCTGCTCAGAGCTTTTC
>DBFBJF010000388.1:0-3170 GCA_048203265.1 Candidatus Merdiplasma sp. | reverse complement strand
CTCAATTTCCTTCTCTATCTTTTCTATATCTTTTTTTGTCAGCTCTTCTCTCACTGAAATAAACCTCTTTTCCATTCGCCGGACTCTTGTTCCGATTTTCCTATTATAATACTTTTCCCGGAAATGAACAATCGGTTTCTTTTCCCGTTCTCCGTTATTTCGCTCCCTCCCCTGACAGCTGTCTGGTATATTTCCTTATCATATACACCACGTAGATGGCCACCGCCAGCTCGGTCAGGGGCATGGCGAACCAAATGGAGCCAGCTCCGGCAGCCGCCGGCAGCAGGAGAATCAGCAGTCCGCTGATGACAAGCCCTCTGGTCACCGATACCACAAAGGCCGCCTGGGGCTTCATCACCGCCTGGAAATAGTAGGTGGAAAATATATTCAAGGGCAGCAGCAAAAAGGAAAGTCCATAGCACCGGATAATGGCCGGCGCGATGTTCAAGACCTCCTCTGTGGGGTTCATGAAAATGTGGATGAACTGGTTGGGGAAGGCCAGGCACAGAAGTACCCAGAGGATCCCGAAAAAGGCTGTAGTTGCCAGCGCGTATTGTAATGTCTGGCGTATCCGTTTTCCCTTTCCCGCTCCGCAATTTGTGGATATGATGGGCTGTGAAGCCTGCCCCACACTGTAAGCGCAGCACTGTACGAAGGTGCTGATATTGACGATAACACCGTAAACGGAAAGAGTATTCGTGCCCAGATATGTCATTATCTGGCGGTTGAACAGGATGGTCAGGATCCCCATGGCAATGTCAATAAAAAAGGTGGAAAATCCTGCCACAGAAATTTCCCGGAATTTGTGCAGAAGCTTTGCGGGGCGCACCAGACGCAGCGTATTTTTCTTCATAAAGAAGTGGGCCACCATCACAAGAATGGATATCACCGTCCCTACCGCTGTGGCCAGGCCCGCTCCGAACGCTCCCATATCACAGGTAAATACAAAGAAATAATCGCCGAAGATATTGAAAATTCCCCCTGCCAAGACTCCCACTGTGGCCAGTGTGGGGTTGCCGTCGTTTCGCAGATATGCCGCCAGTGTCTGCGTAAAAAGAAAACTTGGAATAACAAATTTAATCGGTTTTACATATTCTCTGGCCAGAAGCAGGGTGGTTCCCTCCGCCCCGAAAAACTGAAGCAGTTCCCGGTCAAACAGGGCAATCCCAGCCCAGGCAATCAATGCCAGAATCACAGAGCCCAGGAAAGAAGCAGTAAAATACTCGTTGGATCTTTTGATCTGGACCTCGCCTTTTCCCCGAATCGTACTGAAAATCACCGAGCCGCCAATTCCCATCAAAAGTCCCAGGCTGTAGATGATGTTCCAAATGGGTGCGACCACCGCCAGCGCCGCCGTCCCCTCCGGCCCATGGTACTGGCCCACCATGGCCATATCCACGATGGAGTAAATGGATGTAATCAGCGCGCTGCCAAAAGCAGCGGCCAGATACTTAAAATAGAGTGTCTTAATTTTCTCGTTCAGAAAATCCATCTGCTAAATTCTCCTTTCGCTCTTGTGAGCCAGCCATCCGCATGGTCTGCAGCAAAGGGAGATCTGGAATTTCCTTTGCTGCAAAAAAAGCCGGATAAAGAACAGACATTTCAGTCTGAGCCTTTATCCAGCTTGTCATTTCCAACGAATGATTCGCCCTCCGGGCAAGTAGGAATATGTTAGCATAGATTTCATCCGCCGTCAAGACGATGGGGCAAAACACTATAAGCGCTGTCTACATAAGATTCCGATGGAAACGAGACAGATCCGATAAACGGTATTGATGTCAAAAAAACTATTTCATGGGAAAAGTCACGATGGCCTTAAACAAATCTCCATCGGTGGCAATCTGGAACGTGCCACCCTGCAGCTCAGTGAAGCTCTTCACAATAGCCAGTCCCAGGCCGCTTCCTTCGGTGTTTCTGGACTTGTCCCCCCGGACAAACCGCTCAGTCAGATAGCTGCAGTCCTCATCCAACTCCTGGGCCGATATATTTTTCACTGTAATCTGCGCCTTCTCCTCATCCGCCTGGAGACTTACCCAGGCCCTTGTCCCGGCCATGCCGTACTTGGTCACATTCACCAGCAGATTGTCCAGAATGCGGTAGGTCTTCTCCCCATCCAGCATGATATCCACCCGCTCCTGGGGCACCTGCACCCGGCAGTCAATGTCCGCCGCCTCCATCCGGTCTTCCTGCTCCATGGCCGCCTGTTTCACCATTTCCCCCAAATCCACCTGGGTTTTCTTGATCTGGATATTGCCGCTGGCCGCCTTGCTGATCTCAAACAAATCCTCGATCAGTTTTTTCAGCCGCAGAGATTTCCGGTCCAGGATCTCCACATAATTTTTCCGCTCCTGCTCCGTGATCCCCTCCTCCTTCAGCAGATTCACGTAGGTAATAATGGCGGTGAGAGGAGTCTTTAGGTCATGGGATACATTGGTGATCAGCTCCGTCTTCATATTCCGGCTGCGGATCTCCTGTTCCACCGCCTTACGGAAACCGGAGTTTACCTTGGCCAATTCCTGCTTCAATGGTTCAAAGGGTCCCAGATCCTCTTCCACATCCATCTGCAGATCCCCCTGGGCCATACGGCTGGTAGCCTGCAGCAGCACGCCGTATTTCTCCTTCACCTGTTTCAAATATTTCCGCAGAATAAAGAACAGAATAACGGAATAAACCAACAGACCCACCACACCCCAGAACCACAACAGGCAGCAGAAGAACAGAATCACAAAGTTTACCGCCACAATGCGCAGGATCCACCGGTCCGACTGGTCCGACAGGTCAATGGTCTTCAGATCTTCTATGAACTGCCGCGCTCTCCTTTTAATCCCCGACCAGATGGCGTCCATATTTTTGTAAAGAATGGATCTGGTTTTCCAGTAGGCAGTCCATCCCATATCCATCACCTGCAGCAGAGACATCACGCCGATCAGCCAGGCGCCAAAGGCCAGAGCATAGATCAGAAAACTCAAGAGCATTCCCGCCGCAGTGGATGCCCATCCTCCCTGCACATAGTCGCTGGCTATTGTCACAGCCAAATTAGTGGCGAGCAGTACACCAAACAGGAGGAGGACCGACACCTCCAGAGAGATCTTGGACAGAAGTCCGCTCTCCCTCCGCAGTTTACGAAACATGGGCAACAGAAAAGCCGCTACAGTCAGCACAGCCAGCAG
>DBFBJF010000387.1:0-9970 GCA_048203265.1 Candidatus Merdiplasma sp. | reverse complement strand
GATAATCGCAATGTACAGACCGTTTTTCAGGAGGAACTCCCTCTTATTGAAGGTGTACTTATAGTTCTCCCATCTCTGGGCCATATTCTCACCAAAGGTAAATTTAGACATACGCAGAAGATCAATCAGGTGATACTTATGGGTGAAAGCATCGTGCTTTCTGTCCTTGATCTCCTGGAAATCTTTCTGCAGATCCAGTTTCGCATCAAAGAGACGGTTTTTATAAACATATTTTTCGTCTTTGATTTCCTTGTGGTCAGAGATCTTAGCGATTGTGGCATTATGCTCTTTTTCCAGCTCTGCCACCTTCTTCGCATATTTTTCCTTCGCAGCAACTTTTTCCTTCTCACAGCTTGCTGCCACCGGCTGATAATACTCGTTATCATAGTGGCTCTTGAGGTAATTCTCCGCATCAGAGATCAGCTTTGAAATCTCATCTTTGTTCTTCGCCTCCACTGATTTTGCTGTTTCCAATTCCTTCCGGAAACCAGCGATGGCGGCGTCTTTTTCTTGACTTGTCAGATTCCGGTCTCTCTTTGTATTATCGATTTTGTTCTGGAGGGACACGACTTTGTCCGTTCCGTCTTCTCTGAGACCGTCTATCTTGCTCTGTATTTTACCGACATACTCGTCGATTGGCTGGCGCAGCTTTAATTCCTGCTCAGCCGTAAGGATACCATTTCCGTTCGCCATATCCAACATTCTCCCTCATCATAGATATTTTGCACTGAGCCTTAACAGCTCTTCCTGGTTCGTCTCTTTTGTATTCACAATTCCAGAAAGATGACCGTTTGACATAACACCAATCCGGTTGGTAATACCCAGAATCTCCGGCATCTCAGAGGAAACCACAATGATGGTCTTTCCTTCCTTCGCCATCTGAATAATCAGCTCATAGATCTCATACTTCGCGCCCACATCAATACCTCTGGTGGGCTCATCCATCATGAATACCTGAGGCGCCCGCTCCAGCCATTTTCCGAAGATCACTTTCTGCTGGTTTCCTCCGGACAGGCTTGTGATCATATCATCCGGGCCCATACACTTCGTATGCATGATCTTGATCTCTTTGGCCGTAGCCTTCACCATCTTCTGATCAGAAAGGGCAATACCTGACTTATAGCTGTCCAGGTTCGCAATGGTGGTATTGAAGGTAAGGTCCGTCTTCAGGAACAATCCGTTGGCCTTCCGTTCCTCCGTGATCATGGCAAAGCCGTGATCCATTGCCTCCCTGGCATTCTTAAAGTTCATCAGGCGGTTTTTAAAGTAAACACGGCCAGCTGCTCTGGTTCGCACACCAAAGATGGTCTCCAGAAGCTCTGTACGTCCTGCGCCTACCAATCCATACAGACCAAAGATCTCACCCTCGCGCACATCAAAGGTAATATCCTGAAGATTGGGCGCATACTTTGTGGACAGGTGCTGAATAGACAAAACCACATCTCCGGGTTTGTTGTCCACCGGCGGGAACCGGTTTTCCAGAGAACGTCCAACCATGGCTGCAATCAGTTCGTTCATGTTGGTATCCTGTGCTCTCTTGGTCATAACCAGGTTACCATCTCGAAGCACGGAAATATCATCACAGATTTCAAAAATTTCATCCATCTTGTGAGAAATATAGATCAGTGCGATCCCCTGGGATTTCAGCATCCGCATCATCTCGAACAGCTTGTTAACCTCCTGCACTGTCAGAGAAGAGGTGGGCTCATCCAAAACAATCACTTTGGCATTATAGGAGATTGCCTTGGCAATTTCGCACATCTGTCTCTGAGATACCGACATATTTCGCATCGGCTGGGTCAAATTGACGGTCATGCCCAGCCTTCTGAAAAGTTCGGAGGCTTCTTTTTTCATTCTGCCTTCATCCACCACTCCCATAGAGTTTACAGGATAACGGCCGAGGAATAAATTATCGATTACGTTCCGCTCCAGACATTGGTTCAGCTCCTGGTGAACCATGGCGATACCGTTTTCCAGGGCGTCTTTGGGTCCAGAGAAATTTACCTCTTTCCCGTCCAGGTAAATAGTGCCCTCGTTTTTCTGATAAGTACCAAACAGACATTTCATCATCGTGGACTTACCGGCACCATTCTCTCCCATGAGCCCCATTACGGTTCCCCGTCTCACATCCAGGTTGATATGATCCAGAACCCGGTTTCTGCCGAAGGATTTGCTCATCCCGCGTATCGATAAGATAATATCATCTTTCTTATCTGCCATTTTTTTGCTCCTATTATGTAAATTCGTAAATTTGGGAAGGTATCCCCGAATCCCTCCGGTCTGGAGATACCCTATAATAATATTAGGGAGAATTTCTTCTCCCTAATAAATCTGCCTTTTCTTAATTTCGGCTGAATATTACTGGCTCAGCAGAGATGTGTAAGAAGCTGCGTTATCAGTCTTAACCATGTTGATTGCGAATGCATCATACTGGCTGGGATTTCCAAGACGGTTAGTGATGTTGGACTCTGTCTGTCCGTCACCGCCGATGTACTCAACATCCAGGTTCAGCAGATCATCGTAGTTCTGAAGCAGCGGCTGATAGGTGGATCCGAGGAAGTTATCGGCTGCATTGTAGATGTCAAGCCATACGCTCTTTCTGGGATGCTCAGCCTCATCCAGCTGGTTGGATACCGGTGCATAAACTACGGTAGAGTCAAGGAAGTCTTCATAGTTGTCAGCGGTAACTGCTACGTTCAATGCGTAGTAGGAACGCTCTTCCTCGTTGTATACATATACATCATCACTCAGAACGTTGCCTGCCTCGTCCTCTGTAGCAATACCGGTGTTGATATCAACGCCGTCCAATGCGTTTCTCAGAACACGAAGGGTCAGGTAAGCCTGTACGTCAGCATGCTGGCTGATGGTTCCGCCGTAGCCCTCTGCGATAGCTGCTACAGCGTCGCTGTTTGCGTCATAACCGAAGGTGGGAACTGCATTGTCTTTGGACCAAGCATTGAACATGGACATTCCCATACCATCGTTATTAGAAACTACTACATCAATCTGATCACCGAAGGAGGAAGCCCATGTACCGATGGCGTTACCAGCGGTAGCTGCATCCCATGTAGCACCTGCGGAGTTCTTCATCTCCTGAGAAGCCAGCTCACGGATTGTGTAAGTGGTTCCATTAACTTCAAGGGTGCCATCCTGAACGATGGTGGAAGATCCGTCTGTGTTGGTACCAACGGGATCACTGTTAACAGCTCCGTCTACCTCAACAGCGGTTCCAAGAGCGCTACGAACGCCTCTGGTACGAGCGATGGAGTCATTGTGTCCGATATCGCCGATTGCCAGAACGTAACCGATCACGCCGTCACCGTTGCGGTCGATGGTGTCGATGTTTGCCTGGATGTAATCCATTACCATGGTACCCTGCAGCTCAGCACCCTGATTTGCATCGAATCCTACATAGTAGGTGTTCTCATTGAAAGTCAGAGCGTTCATGTCCAGCTCACCAGTGGAGCTGTTGGAGGGCTGACGATTGTACCATACCAGCGGCTTGTCCGCATTTGCCACTTCGCCATCGGAAGCGAAAGCAGCAACTGAGGAAAGTCCCATCACTGCTGCCATGGTCAGCATAAATACTTTGTTCTTCTTCATACTATCAAATTCTCCCTTCTGTGCGGGTTCTGTCGCCCCGCAGCATTTGTTGATAATGATACTATACACGACTTGTCCCGAAGAAAACATAGAATATTTTTCGTTTTACATTGAAATTCTTAAGATTTTATTGGTTATATTTTACAATGTATTTTCATCTACTATCTGTCCAGGCCGTAAAAATGCGGCATATTCCGGGCCTTCATGCCAACTGAATCTTTACTAATTTTCCCCCTGGTGGTATACTTTTAAGGCATTGTATTGTATCCCCCCAGGGGAATAATAACAAGGAGGAATTGAATATGAACGCAAGAAAAAAAGACACCCGCTGGATGGTATGTGTCGCACTTATGGCTGCCATCGTGGTCCTGTTGGCTAACACGCCGCTGGGCATGATTCAGCTTCCTATTATTAAGGCGACAACAGTCCACATTCCCGTCATCATCGGCGCCATTGTGCTGGGACCGGCTGCGGGAGCAATTTTAGGAGGGATCTTCGGTATCTGCTCTCTGATCAGCAATACCACCGCCCCTACCCTGCTCTCCTTCGCCTTCTCCCCCTTTCTGGCCACGGATCTGCCGGGAGTTTTTAAGGCCATCTGGATTTCCGTGGGCTGCCGGATTCTCATCGGTGTGGTCTGCGGATGGCTGTGGATCGGATTAAAAAAGCTGAAAGTAAACAGCTGGGCAGCCCTCCCCATCACGGGCTTTGTGGGCTCCATGGTGAATACCATCACCGTAATGGGAAGCATCTATCTTCTTCTGGCCAAAGAATACGCCCAGGCCCAGAACGTGGGGATCACCGCTGTGTGGGGTTTGATTATGGGCACTGTCACCGCCTCCGGCATACCGGAAGCCATTGCCGCTGCCGTTCTGGTCACCGCCCTGGGAAAAGCGCTTCTGTCTTTTATGCAAAAACAATTCACTATCGGAAGGTAAGTTTATGATTTTAGCGATTGATATTGGAAATACCAACATTGTTCTCGGCTGCATCCGGAACCGCACCATTCTCTTCACGGAGCGCCTCTCCACGGATCACTCCAAAACCGGTCTGGAACACGCCATCTCCCTGAAAATCATTCTGGAGATGCACCAGATCGATCCTGAGGAGATTGACGGTGCCATCATCGGCTCCGTAGTGCCTCCTCTGACCGGTCTGTTTCAGGAAGCTCTTCAGAAAATTATCGGCTGCAGCGCCATGGTGGTGGGCCCCGGGATCAAAACGGGACTGAATATCCTGATGGACAATCCTGCCCAGGTGGGCAGCGACCTGATTGTGGGGGCTGTGGCAGGCATCGCCGAGTACCCGCTGCCCCTGATCCTCATTGATATGGGAACCGCCACCACCATCTGTGTCATCGACAGCCGGAAAAACTACATTGGCGGTATGATTCTGCCGGGGCTGAGGGTGTCCCTGGACTCTCTGACCAGCCGCACCTCCCAGCTTCCCCGTATCAGCCTGGATCCCCCCAAGCGGCTCATCGGAAAAAATACCATCGAGTGCATGAAAAGCGGCGTGCTCTACGGAAATGCCTCCTGCCTGGACGGTATGATTGACCGCATCGAGGCGGATCTGGGGCAGAAAACCACCGTGGTGGCCACCGGAGGCCTGGCCAAGCGGATTGTCCCGCTGTGCACCCACTCCATCATTCTGGATGACGAGCTTCTGCTGAAGGGACTGCTGCTGATTTACGAAAAAAATACAGACAGAAAAGAGGGATAACCATGATTCAGGAAAGACTGGCTGCGCTTCGCAGCCGCATGAGAGAACACCACGTGGATGCCTATCTGGTACCCACCGACGACTTCCACTGCTCCGAATATGTGGGAGAATATTTCAAATGCCGCAAATATATCACCGGCTTTACCGGTTCTGCCGGCACCGCCGTGATCACCCAGGAGGAAGCCGGGCTGTGGACCGATGGGCGCTACTTCATCCAGGCCGCTAAACAGCTGGAGGATACTACCGTCACTCTGTATAGAATGGGGGAAGAGGGTGTCCCCACCATTCAGGAGTATCTTCTGAACACCCTGAAGCCGGGCCAGTGCCTGGGATTTGACGGCCGCACCATGACCGCCGCCGGAGGAGAAGAGCTGGAACAAATGCTGGTCAAAAAACAAGTTACTGTCTCCTGTCAGATGGATCTGGTGGGCGAGATCTGGGAAGACCGCCCCGCCCTCTCCTGCCAGCCCGCCTGGGAGCTGGATCTGAAATATGCCGGACGGCCCCGCAATGAAAAAATCGCCCAGATTCGAAAAGAAATGGCAGAGCAAAAAGCCGATTATTTTCTGCTGACCTCCCTGGATGACATTGCCTGGCTGTTAAATATCCGCGGCAACGATGTGGCCTGCACTCCGGTGGTGCTTTCCTACCTGGTGATGACCCAGAGCCGCGTCCTGCTCTTCACCCAGAAAGAAGCCTTCAGCGATGAGCTGACCCACACCCTGGAGCTGGACGGAGTTACGCTGAAGCCCTACAACGATATTTATGAGTTCGCATCCGCCATCCCCGAGGGAAAGCAGGTCCTGTTGGATTCCTCCTGCGCCAACTATACTCTGAAAAAATCCATCCCGGCAGGCGTGACCGTCATCGATGCGCCCAACCCCACACGGCTTCCCAAAGCGGTGAAAAACCCGGTGGAAGTAGCCAACATGAAAAAAGCCCACATCCGGGACGGCGTGGCAGTGACCCGCTGGATTTACTGGTTGAAGCACAACATCGGCAAAACGGAAATCACCGAGCTCTCCGCCGCCAGAAAGCTGGAGGAGTTTCGCTCCGCCCAGGAGCACTACCTGGGACCCAGTTTTGATCCCATCGTCTCCTGGGGATACCATGCTGCCATCGTTCACTATTCCGCTACGCCGGAGACTGACATTCCCTTCCAGCCCAGAAGCTTTGTGCTGGCAGATACCGGCGGCCATTATCTGGAGGGAAGCACCGACATCACCCGTACTATTGTCATGGGGGAGACCACGCAGAAGGAGCGGGAATACTTCACCCGGGTGCTGAGAGCCAATCTGAATCTGGCCGCGGCCAAATTTCTCTACGGCTGCAGCGGCAAAAATCTGGATTACATTGCCAGGGAACCCCTGTGGGAGATCGGCCAGGACTACAATCACGGCACCGGCCACGGCATCGGCTATCTTCTGAATGTCCATGAGGGGCCCAACGAGTTTCGCTGGAAATCAAGACCCGGAAAGCCGGACGCCGCCGTGTTTGAGGAGGGCATGATCACCACCGATGAACCCGGCTTCTACCTGGAGGGAGAATTTGGCATCCGTCACGAAAATGTCATGGTATGCCGAAAGGCAGAAAAGACTGCCTGCGGTCAGTTCATGGAATTCGAGACGCTGACTCTGGTTCCCTTTGATCTGGAGGCTGTCATCCCCGGGATGCTCTCACCCAGGGAGCGGGACCTGTTAAACGCTTACCACAGAACGGTATATGAAAAAATATCTCCCCACCTGGAGGGAGAAGAAAAAGAGTGGCTGAAGCAGGCCACCCGGGAGATCTGATCCCGGGATCTTGCAGATGCCTTAGAAAAGAGGGGAGACTGTCGTAACTTTTGCGGCAGCTTCCCCTCTTTTTCTCATTCTCATATCTAGGCATTTGACCCAGGCATCACAATTTCGGCCCTGGTATCATAAGGTAACCGCTTTTCCGCATTTGGGCTTAGCCACCTGAATCCCGGGCCATTTCCGCTCCATCATTCGTTTGAACGCTCCGGTGTCCACGCTGCGGGACATGGGCGGAAAAGCATCATCAAAGTGAGAGAGCAGAATCCGCTTCGGACGAATCCGGTTAATGAGCTTGTCCGCCTCCCCCACCAGGTCATTGTTTCCCGAGTAAGGAAGGATCAGCAGATCCACTCCCTGAGGATAGGTCTCCTGTTCATCCAGCGCCAGGCTGCCCAAAAGCAGGATCGTCTTTCCTTCCGCCTTGATCTCAAAGGCCACCGTCTCGTTTCCTTCCTTGAATTCATGGTTCGCCCACAGCAGGTACGGCATATTCCGCCAGTAGCGAAGCACCCGAAGCGGCGTCATGGTGTCAAAAATCCGTTTCATTTGAAAGGCGATATGTTTTCCCTTCAGAACATGAATCCGGATGTCCCCAATGGGGATCGTATCTCCCACCCGGATTTCCACCACCCGGTCCGTCTCATCGGTGTACTGTTCCAATGTACGGGCAGGGCAGGCCGTACAGAACACCGTGGCGTCTCCCTCCTCCAGGATCTGCGGAATCCGGCTGAGATGGTCGAAATGACCATGGGTAATGAAAATAGTGTCCTCCTGCAAAAATTCCTCTATGGATCCCGGGTTTTCCCCGCCCCGGATCTCCACAAAGGGGTCAAACAAAATCCGCTCCCCCGCCGCCTCCAGCAGGAAGGTGGCAGTTCCCTTCCATGTCAATCTGATTTTTCTATTTTCCCGGTTCATTTCATCGATACTCTCCTCTCCTTGCGCCTCATCTGCGCAAATTCTTTCCGAATCATCACTACCGCTACTGCAAAGGCGATGACATCCGCCACTGGACCCGCATAGAGGATTCCATCAATCCCCATCAGCCAGGAAAAGAGAAACAGCAGCGGCAGAAGAAAGATAATCTGTCTGGTGAGAGACAGAAACATTCCCTTGTAGGCCTTCCCGATGGAGGTAAAAAACGCAGAGGACAGGGGCTGCATAAAGTTCAGCAGTGTCCCTGCCAGAAAAATTCGGAAATAGCTGATTCCAAACTGATAGTAGTTCTCGCTGCCATCCCCAAACAGCGAGAGAAGCTGCCGCGGGAAAAGTTCAAAAATCAAAAAGGCACAGGCGGACAGGGCCAGTCCCACTTTGATGGCCAGCAGATAAGTCTCCCTCACTCTGTCATACCGTTCCGCCCCATAGTTAAAGCCCTCAATGGGCTGGGTGCCCTGAGAGATCCCGATAATGACAGAGAAGAAAATCTGATTCACCTTGATCACAATCCCCGCGCAGGCAATAGGAATAGACTCCCCGTACTCTGACATGGCGCCGTAATGCTTCAGCAGATTGTTCAGGCAGATCTGAACCGCCATCATAGCCAGCTGATTAAAGCAGGAGGCAGTTCCCAGGGCCACAATTCTGCCCAGGTACGCTGCCCTGGGGATTACATGGCGCCAGGCCAGCTTCACTGTCTTGTACCGGGTCAGATAGCGGATCACCAGCACGCCGGAGAACACCTGCCCGATCACAGTGGCCGCGGCAGCTCCCTTCATTCCCCATCCAAAGCCCATAACAAACAGAGCATCTAAAAATACATTGATGACAGCTCCAGAAAGATTACAGAACATGGTCATTCTGGGGCTTCCGTCCGCCCGCATCAGATGGCCTCCTCCGGTGGTAATAATCAGAAACGGGAAACCGATGGCGGTCACCATCACATAGTCCCTGGCATAGGGCATCACATCCGCCGGCGACCCGAAGAACGTCAGCACGGGATCCAGAAGCAGCTCCGTCAGCAAAAACAGAAGCGTGCCGCTTCCCAGCAGCATGGCAGCCCCATTGCCCACGTAGAAGGGGGCCTTGTCCCGTCTCCCCTCCCCCATCACCAGATTAAAACAGGAGGCGCTTCCCACTCCAAACAGCAGCGCCAGGGCCGTACACATCATGGACAACGGAAAAGCAATATTGGTGGCCGCATTGCCCAGGGGGCCCACCGACTGTCCGATAAAAAACTGATCCACAATATTGTAAATAGCGCTCACCAGCATGGCAATGATGCTGGGCACCGCAAACTGCCGCAGCAGCCTGCTGATTTTTTCATCGCTCAGTGGATTTCCCGCTGCGCTCGCTTCCACAGCTTTTGTATTTTCCTCCATATCCTATTCTCCCCGGTATTTCTCTATTTTGTTTTAAGTCTGCTTTCCCTGTGTTTCAGCTCTCATCTCTTAATCACAAGAAGCGGAGCCGCCACCAGGCATGACCGCTCCTCTTCTATTCTACTGTATTCTATTTTATAAAACAAGGAATTTTTCCGGACTTCTCTTCCTCCGTTTTTCAGAACTGCAGCTGCCCTGTTATTGCGGCAGACTATCCCGCACGCACAGGGTTCCCCAGCCAATCTGGGGATTGGGATACTCCCGAAACCCGGGAAGCGGCCTGGCCCCTTTGCGAAGATAGGCCTTTACCTTCTCGCCGTACAGGAAGGGATCCCTCCCCTCGGCAATTCCCCACTGCATCAGCAGGGCAGCGGCGGCGGCGGCGAAGGGGGCAGGGGGAGTCGGACGTTACCGGCTGGGAGGCACGGAACTGCTGGTGTATTATGGGACACCGGCGCCCTACAGTGTCAATCAGGAGATCTACCTGGACTTTATTCCTGAGGGAACGTATATTGATTCGGGAATCTG